>NZ_JBDOOX010000016.1:0-1584 GCF_039830575.1 Chromohalobacter sp.
GTCCGACCGGCACATTGCCGCAGACCTGACCGATGCGGAAGCCAGCAAGGCCGCGCTGGCTGCGGCCAAGGACGTGACGCATGTGTTCTATTGCACCTGGTCGCGTCAGGCCAACGAGGAAGAGAATGTCCGCGTGAACGGGATGATGGTGCGCAACCTCTTCGAGGGGATCGCAGGCGCGCCGATCAAGCACGGCGCGCTGGTGACGGGCCTCAAGCATTACCTCGGTTCGTTCGACGATTACGCCAAGGTCACGCCCTACACGCCCTTCCTCGAATCGAGCCCGCGTCTGCCGGGGCCGAACTTCTACTACGCGCAGGAAGATGTGCTGCTGGAGATGGCCGAGAAATACGGCTTCACCTGGTCGGTCCACCGCCCGCATACGATGATCGGCTTTACCGTCGGCAACTACATGAACATGGCAGTGACGCTCGCGGTCTATGCCTCGATCTGCAAGCACACCGGCAAGCCGTTCCTCTATCCCGGTTCGCCCGAGCAATATAACGCGGTCACCGACGTGACCGACGCGCGCATCCTCGCCAAACAGTTCTACTGGGCCGCGACGACGCCGGAAGCTGCGAACACGCCCTTCAATACCGCAAATGGCGATGTCTTCCGCTGGACGTGGCTCTGGGCGCGGATCGCCGAGTATTTCGGCCTCGAGGTCGCGGAATACCCCGGTCACACGACGCCCCTCGAAGAGCAGATGGCGGATGCGCCCGCGATCTGGTCCGAGATGGTGGCTCAATATGGGCTGCAGGACATCCCTGTGACCAAGCTGGCTTCGTGGTGGCACAGCGACGCCGATCTCGGCCGCGAGCTGGAATGCTTCACCGACATGACCAACAGCCGGAAGCTGGGTTTCGACGCCTATCAGAGCACGCCCGACAGCTTCTTCGACGTCTTCGACGAGCTGCGCGCGCGCAAGATCATTCCGGCCGGAAACTGAGGAGACCACAATGCATTACGTGATCCATTGCCTCGACCATGACGGTGCCGTCGACAAGCGGCTGGCCAATTACGAGGACCACAAGGCCTATCTGGCTCAGGCGCCGGTGAAGACGGTGATCTCGGGCCCGCTTCTGGCGGATGACGAGGAAACCATGATCGGCAGCTGCTTCGTGCTGGAGGCCGACAGCCTCGCAGAGGTCGAAGAGTTCAACCGCAACGACCCCTTCGCGAAGGTCGGTCTGTGGAAGTCCGTCTCGATCCGTCCGTTCTCCAAGCGCGTGGACAATCGCTGATGTCGGGGCCGGTCAAAATCGCCCTCGTGGGCATGGGGTGGTGGGGGCAGAAGATGCTCGCCGTTCTGTCGAGCGCCCCCGACGACATCACGGTCGTCCGCGCGGTGGAGCCGAACATGGACGCGGTGCGCGATCTCTGCGCCGAGAAGGGCGTGACGCTCAGCGCGGATTACGCGGATGCGCTGAACGATCCCAAGGTCGAGGCTGTCGTGCTGGCGACGCCGCACTCGCTGCACACGGATCAGATCGCCAAGGCCGTCGCGGCAGGCAAGCACGTCTTCTGCGAAAAGCCGCTCGCGCTTACCGCCGAAGAGGCTGCCCGTTCGGTCGCGCTTTGCGC
>NZ_JBDOOX010000006.1:0-264715 GCF_039830575.1 Chromohalobacter sp.
CGAGCGGGTCCCACCTGACCCCATGCCGAACTCAGCAGTGAAACCGCTCAGCGCCGATGGTAGTGTGGGGCCTCCCCATGCGAGAGTAGGTCATCGTCAGGCATTTATCCCGGAAACCCCCGTTGGCTCAGGCCAGCGGGGGTTTTTTCGTGGGCGAATGGCGCGGGGTGTCGGCCAAGGAAGCGAAAACTTTAGCGCTTCGAACTCAAGAGAATGATGCTTGAGATGCGTCTTTCTTCTTCCTCGGCACATGAGTGATTTGCTAGGGTGAGGCACAGACATCAGCAGACGTATGCTTGCGATGACACGCACCTGACAAGGGAAGAGGTGGTATGGCTTCCATCGCGTCACTGGGTGTTGGTTCAGGACTTGATCTCAATGGCCTGCTGGACCAGCTCCAAGAAGCCGAGCAACAGAAGCTCGTGCCCATCCGACAGCAGCAGGCCGATCAAGATGCAAAGATCTCCGCCTATGGTCAGCTGCAGGGAGCGCTGTCGAAGGTCCAGTCTTCGGCCAGCAATCTCAACGATCCTGAACTCTTCAACAGTGTGACCAGCGATGTCGAGGGCGACAGCGTAAGTGCCGCCGCGACGCCCGATGCGCCGCCTGGGCGCTATGACGTGGACGTCACACAGTTGGCCACGGCATCGAGCATTGCCACCCAGGGCGTCGATGAAGAAGCGGTGCTCAATGCGGGCGCCGAGGCGAGCCTCGATGTCACGCTGAATGACGGGACGGCGCAGAACATTACGGTCGAGGCGGATAGCACACTAAGTGATGTGCGCGATGCCATCAACGCAAGCGATTCAGGGGTCTCGGCCTCGATCGTGTTCGATGGGTCGCAGAGCCGGCTGGCAATAGCTTCCGAGTCAACGGGGGCGGAAGCCGGTATCAATAGCGTCACCTTCAATGGTCTCGATGGCTTGGCGCTGGATACCGCGACGGAAATCCAGGGACAGGATGCCAAGCTGGACGTCAACGGCATCGCCATCACGAGTGACAGCAATCAGGTCGAAGAGGCCATCCAGGGCACCACGCTGAGCCTGTCGGAAACCGGGCAGTCCACGGTCACGGTGGAACGTGACGACGGTGCCATCCGCGATGCCATCACAGGGTTCGTCGACAGCTATAACAGCATGAAATCCACGGCGGATGACTTGACCAGCTTCGATGCCGAAAGCGGCGATGCCGGAGAGTTGCTGGGCGATGGGACGACCCGCATGGCGGAAACGCAGTTGCGGAGTACCTTGGCCTCGAGCGTCGAGGGCGACGGCCTGAACACCCTGAGCGACATCGGCATTTCGATGAATGTCGACGGTGAGCTGGAAGTCGACGACGAGAAACTCGACGATGTGATGGCGAACCAGCCTGGCGAGTTGCAGGCCTTGTTCACGGGAACCGGCGACACGGTGGGCATTGCAGGACGGGCCGAGGAAGAGCTGGACACCATGCTTGGTGACAACGGGATGGTAGAGAATGCCGTGACCGGTGCCGAGGAGCAGATGGCTCGTCTCGACGAGCGTTATTCCTCGATGCAAGACAGTATCTCGAGCACGGTGGATCGTTATCGTACCCAGTTCCAGGAGCTCGATAGCATGGTGGCCGAGATGAATCAGACCAGCAGTTACCTCACCCAGCAGTTGTCTGCCCTGGGCTAGACGCTAGCCTGATGTCAGCAATGTAACCGGCCCGGCGCCCGCCTCAGTGCGGGCGCCTTGGTTTGTGCGGGATGCTCCGCCCGATAGCTGCCAAGGCCTTGTCGGCTTAGCGGCACACCGCTTCCAGTGCCTCGATGAGGCTGTCCATCTCGTCTTCCGTTCCGATACTGATACGCAGGAAGTCGCTCAGCGCTTCCTTGTCGAAATGCCGCACCAGGATGCCGCGTTCGCGCAGTTCACCGAAGATTGCGCGGCCCTCGTAAGTCTCATGGCGTACGAACAGAAAATTGCTCTGCGACGGCATCACCTCGAAACCCAGCGACTCGAGACGTTGGCGAGTACGCTCCCGCGTGGTGATGACGCGCTCGCGACAGGCCTCGAAGTAGGCTCGATCATGCAGGGCGGCGATCCCGGCATCGATGGTGATGCGGTCGATGGGAAAAGAGTTGAAGGAGTCCTTGACCCTTTCCAGCCCCTCGATCAGCTCGCGCGAGCCGATGGCATAACCCAGACGCAATCCCGCCAGGCTGCGTGACTTGGAGAACGTGCCCGTGACCAGCAGGTTCGGGAAACGTTCGACCAGAGGGACCGCGCTTTCGCCGCCGAAATCCACATAGGCTTCGTCGACCAGCACGACACTCTCGGTGTTGCGTTCGAGCAGGGCCGCGATGGCATCCCGCGAGTGGCCGTGTCCGGTCGGTGCATTGGGGTTGGCGAAGACGATGCCGCCGTTGTCGGTGTCGAAGGCCGTCAATGGCACGCGCCACTGATCGTCGAGCGCAACGCTGCGGTACGCCACGTCATAGAGCTTGCAGTAGACCGGATAAAAGCTGTACGAGATGGCGGGCATCAGCAAGGGGCGCGACTGACGAAAGAAGGCCTGGAAGGCCAGTGCCAGCACCTCGTCGGATCCATTGCCGACGAACACCTGTTCGGTCGCGACGTCGTAGGTTTCCGCCAAGGCCTCGCGCAGCGCGGTCGCGCTCGGGTCGGGGTACAGGCGCAGGTGATCGGCGGGAAACTCGCGCAGCACCTGCTCCACGCCGGGCGCCGGTGGGTAAGGGTTCTCGTTGGTGTTCAACTTGATCAGACGTTCGCGCGGTTGCTCCCCCGGCACATAGGGAGTGAGCTCACGCACGGCAGGGCTCCAGAACTTGCTCATGAGGGCTCGCACAGGCAGTGAAGAGGTAGGTCACCATGGTGACGCGACGCCCGGGCAGGCGCAAGGTGCAGCGCGTCGCATGCCGCAGTGTCATCAGCGTGTCACGCTCGGCCCCTTGATTAGTGCTCTAACGACCTCATCTAGTGCACATCACAGGGTTTCAAGCGCTTACAAGGAGGCGACATGGCCTACGATCGGCTACTTTCCCCACTTACCATGGGCAAGCTGGAGCTGCCCAACCGCGTCCTGATGGCGCCACTGACACGGGCGCGAACCCCGGACATGGTGCCCAAGGCGCTGCAGGCGACGTATTACGCGCAGCGTGCCAATGCCGGCCTGATCATCAGCGAGGCGACGAACATCTCGCCGACCGCACGCGGCTATGTGTACACCCCGGGCATTTACACCGACGAGCAGGAAGCCGGCTGGCGCGGGGTCGTGGACAGCGTACACCGTGCCGGTGGACGGATTGCCCTGCAGCTCTGGCACGTGGGCCGCATCTCGCACCACAAGATTCAGCCGGGCGGACAACCGCCGGTCGCGCCGAGCGCCTTGCGCGCCGAAGGGGCCAATTGCTTTCTTGAGTTCGAGGACGGCAGCTCGGGGCAGCATCCCACCAGCACGCCTCGTGCGCTCGAGACCGATGAAATCCCGGCTCTGATCGATGATTATCGCCAGGCGGCCAAGCGTGCCAAGCGTGCAGGTTTCGACATGGTCGAAGTGCACGCCGCCAATGCGTACCTGTTGCAACAGTTCATGGCGACCGGGTCGAACAAGCGTACCGACCGTTATGGCGGCAACCTGGTCAATCGGGCGCGCCTGGTGCTGGAAGTCGTGGATGCCGTCTGCGAGGTGATGGGGGCCGACCGTGTCGGAATCCGTATCTCGCCGTTCATCGAGATTTTCGGCCTGAGCGACGATGAATCGGAGGCGATGGCCTTCTATCTGGCCGAGCAACTGACGCGCCGCGGCATCGCCTACCTGCATGTCAATGAGCCCGACTGGACCGGTGAAGGCCCGCAACTGACCGATACCTTCCGCCGCGAGCTGCGCCAGCGCTTTCCGGGCACCTTGATCTATTGCGGACACTACACCGCCGAGCGTGCCGAGGCGCTGATTCGCAATGGTCTGGGTGACGGTGCGGCCTTCGGGCGCCCGTACATCGCCAACCCGGACCTCGTCGAACGCTTCCGCCGGGATAGCGCTCTCAACGAGCCCGATCCGGCAACCTTCTACGGTGGCGGTGCCGAAGGGTACACGGACTACCCGACATTATCCTGAGATCCAGGTGCGCAAAGGGTGTCCGAGGCTGGCGCATGACGCTATGCTGTCACCCACGGGTCGCATGAACGGCCCAGGACCCATTGGTTAGGAGGACTATCATGCAGATCAGGACGTTGCTCGCCGGTTCCGCCATGCTCGCCGTGCTCGCGGGGTGCGCCACGGGCACTACCCAGCAGGAAACGCCCGATGCCTCGGCGCAGGCGGAACAGGCCACCGTCTACAACGGGACGTTGCCTTGCCGCAGCTGCGACGGCATCGACCTCGAAGTGCAGCTGATGGGTGATGAACAGGCGCCGGCCAGTGAGCGCACTTTCGATCTCCGTGCCGAGTATCGCAACCATCCGGAGAACCCGCCGGCGGAAGAGTACGAAGGTCAGTGGGAGGTCATCGATGGTGCTGCCGAGGATCCCAACGCCACCGTCTACGAGCTGACACCGGACGGCGAGGGGCAGATCTACTACTTCCAGAAGCTCGATGCCAATACTCTGGAATTGATCGACCCGCAGCTTCGGCGCTTCCAGAATGGCGAGACGCTGCGTCTGCAACGCCAGTCGTAACGCGTTCCTCGTCTCATCGAAAGGCGGCCTCCGGGCCGCCTTTTGCGTGTCTGGCCGGCGGTCGGGCGGAGGTGCCGTGTGGTCCCGGGCGGCAATGATAGAATGCCGGTAATCAGCGAGGAGCGACGACATGGCCAAGGCGAAGAGCGCCTTCGTGTGCACCGAGTGCGGTGCCGAATACAGCAAGTGGCAGGGGCAGTGTTCGAGCTGCCGGGAATGGAACACGCTCAGTGAAGTGCGTCTGGGCAGTGCCCGGCCGCATGCGCCGGCGCCGTCCACCACCGGGCGCAGCGGTTACGCGGGCCTGGTCTCGCGCGAGGTGGTCGATCTGGGGGAGGTCGACCTGACCGAGGTGCCGCGCTTTTCTTCCACCTTCGGAGAGTTCGACCGGGTGCTGGGTGGCGGTCTCGTGCCGGGCTCGGCGGTGTTGCTGGGGGGGAACCCCGGGGCCGGCAAGTCGACCCTGTTGCTGCAGACCGCCTGCAAGCTGGCGCAGTCTCACAAGGTGTTGTATGTCACCGGCGAGGAGTCGCTCTCGCAGGTCGCCATGCGTGCGCACCGACTTCAGTTGCCGGTCCAGGGCCTCAACATGCTGGCCGAGACCAGCATCGAAACGGTGCTTGCGGTCGCCGAGCGTGAAAAGCCCGCCGTCCTGATCATCGACTCGATACAGACCATGCACCTCGAGGACATCAGCTCGGCACCCGGCGGCGTGGCGCAAGTGCGCGAGTCGTCGGCAGCGTTGACGCGTTTCGCCAAGCAGAGCAACACCGTGCTGATGCTGGTGGGACACGTGACCAAGGATGGCACGCTGGCCGGCCCCAAGGTGCTGGAGCACATGATCGATGCCTCGTTGCTGCTCGAGGGCGGCGCGGACTCGCGTTTTCGCACCCTGCGGGGGCAGAAGAACCGCTTCGGCGCGGTCAACGAGCTGGGCGTTTTCGCCATGCTCGAGCACGGCCTCAAGGAAGTGAAGAACCCCAGCGCGATCTTTTTGTCACGCGCCGAAGAACAGGCGCCCGGCAGTCTGGTGATGGTGGTCTGGGAGGGGACGCGGCCGATTCTCGTCGAGGTTCAGGCATTGCTCGACGAATCGGCCCTGGGCAACCCGCGCCGTGTGGCCGTGGGCCTCGATCAGAACCGTCTGGCCATGCTGCTGGCCGTGTTGCACAAGCATGGCGGCCTGTTCACCGGCGACCAGGACGTCTTTCTCAATGTGGTCGGTGGCGTCAAGGTGCTCGAAACCAGCGCGGACCTGGCGGTGCTGCTGGCCGTCGTCTCCAGCCTGCAGAACCGCCATCTGCCACGTGAACTGGTGGCCTTCGGCGAGGTCGGGCTCTCCGGCGAGATACGCCCCGTGCCCAGTGGTCAGGAACGCATCGTCGAGGCGGCGAAACATGGTTTCAAGCGTGCCATCGTGCCGCGTGCCAACGCCCCCAAGCAAGCGCCCGAGGGTATGGAAGTGATCGCCGTCGACAAGCTTGCCGATGCCCTGGACGCCCTGTAAACGCCGGCGTGCCGGTCATGTAGAATGAGGGAAACCCTTGCCAAGGAGTGCTGCATGAGTGCCATCCGCCTGACGCAATACAGCCACGGCGCCGGTTGTGGCTGCAAGATCGCCCCCGACGTGCTCGACAGTATCCTCGCCAAGGCAGGTCCCGGAGCCAGCGACAAGCGCCTGATCGTCGGCAATCAGGGGCGCGAGGATGCTGCCGTCTATGACCTGGGGGACGGCCGGGGACTGATTTCGACGACCGATTTCTTCATGCCCATCGTCGACGACCCCTTCGACTTCGGGCGCATCGCCGCGATCAACGCGATCAGCGACGTTTACGCCATGGGCGGCACGCCGATCATGGCGCTGGGCATCCTGGGGTGGCCGATCGACACGCTGGCCGCCGAAATCGCCGGCGATGTCGTGGGCGGTGCGCAGTCGATCTGCCGCGAGCTCGGCCTGGCCCTGGCAGGTGGGCACTCCATCGATGCCCCCGAGCCGATCTTCGGCCTGTCGGTGAACGGGCTGGTGGATCTCGAGCATCTCAAGCTCAACAGCCATGCCAAGCCCGGGGATCTGCTGTATCTCACCAAGCCGCTGGGCGTGGGCCTGCTGACCACCGCCGAGAAGCGTGGCTGGCTGGCGCCCGGCCATCAGGAGCTGGCTCGCAAGACCATGCTCAAGGCCAACCGCATCGGGATCGAGCTGGCCAAGGTGCAGGGTGTGCATGCCATGACCGATGTCACCGGCTTCGGGTTGGCGGGGCATCTCAGCGAGGTGTGCCAGGCAAGCGGCCTCAAGGCACGGATCAATTTCGCCAAGCTGCCGCGCCTCGCCGAGGCCGAGGCCTATCGTCGGCGCGGTGCGGTGCCCGGTGGAACGCATCGCAATCGCCAGGCGCTGGGAACGGCCTTGCCGGACATGGATGCTGCGCACTGGCAGTGGCTCTGCGACCCGCAGACCTCGGGAGGGCTGCTGCTCAGCGTCGATCCGGCCTGGGCGGACGATGTCGAACGCATCGGGCGTCAGCATGGCCTCGCGCTGGAAGCTTTCGGCGAAATGCGGCCTGCTGACGGTGCCAGCCTGATCGAGGTGCGCGGGTGAGCCTGCCGCACCTCGCACCGGAGATGGCCCTGCTCGAACGTCCCCTGATCGATGTGCGTGCCCCGGTGGAGTTCGCCAGGGGCGCCTTGCCCGGGGCCGTCAACCTTCCCCTGATGGACGATGCCGAGCGGCACGCCGTGGGCATCCGCTACAAGGAAGCCGGCCAGGGAGCCGCCATCGCGCTGGGCGAGCGCCTGGTCGACGGTGACCTCAAGGCGCGTCGCGTGGCGGCTTGGCGGGCCTTTGCCGAGCGTCATCCCGATGCCGTGATCTACTGTTTCCGGGGTGGCTTGCGTTCACGCATCGCGCAGCAATGGCTACAGGAGGCAGGCATCACGCTGCCTCGCATCCAGGGCGGCTGGAAGGCCATGCGCCAGTGCGTGAACGCCGAGATCGAGGCGGCGGCCGCGCGCCCTGTGCTGGTCGTCGCCGGCCTGACCGGTTGCGCCAAGACCGAGCTGGTCCAGTCCCTCGACGTCGGTATCGACCTGGAAGGTCATGCCCGGCACAAAGGATCGGCGTTCGGTCGGCATCCCCTGCAAGGCCCCTCGCAGATCGATTTCGAACATGCGCTGGGCGCGGCGCTGTCGCATGCCACGCACGGCTGCGTGGTGGAAGACGAGTCGCGCATGATCGGGCAGTTGGATATCCCCCTGTCCTTCTGGCAGACCATGGAAACGGCCCCCCGCATTCGGGTGGAGATGCCGCTGGACTGGCGCCTCGAGCAGATTCGCAAGGACTATATCGATACCCTGTGGCAGACCTATCGCGATCATTACGGGGAATGGCTGGGCTGGTCGCTCATGCGCAAGCAGCTTTCCAGTGCCCTCAAGCGCGTGCGCAAGCGCTTGGGAAGCGCGCGCTTCCAGCGCCTGCAACGCCTGCAGGCGCTGGCCTTTCGTGAGCACCAGCGTGGCAACACCCAGGCGCATGAAGCCTGGCTCGCGCCCTTGATGCTCGAATACTACGATCCCATGTATCGCTACCAGCTCGAGCAGTCACCGTATGAGGCCTTGCATGTCGGTGACTGGGAGAGCTGTCTGGCGTTCGCGCGTGACTGGTCGGCTGCGCTGCCTCGCTAGTGCTTGCTGTCACGGCGTGCGTGCATGGCGCATCCAGTCGACCATCACGCGGTCGAGCAAGGGGGCCAGACGGTCGAAGCGACGCGGATTCTCGAGTACCGCCTCGCGCGATTGCAGGTAGGTGTCGCGCGCGGTCGAGCGCGGGTCGTCGAGGGTGTCGGCGTGTGCGTAGCGTGCCTCGACGGCGTCGGCGGTCGCTTCCAGGTGGCATTGCAGGGCCAGCACCCGGCCACCGTCCCAGGCGAAGCCCTGCAGCGGGCTCGCGGCGCTGGCGCCCAGGGGCAGGGCATCCTCCGGCAGCCCGAAGATATCGCGATGCCAGAGGAACGCCTCGAATTGCTCGGGAAGGTCGAAGGGGCTGTCGTCTGCCAGCGTGATGCGTTGCCAGCCGCGTTCGGCATAGGTGCCCGGCGAGACGATGGCTCCCAGGGCTTCGGCGATCAACTGGGCGCCGACGCCGACACCGAGCAGGGGCTTGCCGCTCTTGAGCACGCGTGCGATCAGCTTGCGCTCGCGCTTGAGCCAGTCGGGCGGGGCCTCGTGCAGCCCGAAGGGCGCATCCAGTACGATCAAGGCATCGAAATTGTCGAAACCGGGCGGTGCTTCGTCGGCGTACAGATGGCAGGTATTGTGGCTGTGCCCCATGCCCGTGAGCCAATCGGCGAAACGTGCCGGGCCGAGGAAGTCCGCGTGTTGCAGAAAGTAGATATGCATGATGCGCCCATGATGGTAAAGCTTTTCGCCCCCGGCAAGCGGGGGCTGGCTCAGGAGATGTAGCATGCCGCGTGCCGAGGTGCTTGAACAGATCTATACCATCGTGGCCCAGATCCCCGAGGGGCGGGTCACCACGTATGGCCGAGTGGCGGGGATGACCGACGCCGCCACGGCGCGCATGGTGGGAAGTGCCATGCGCCACTTGCCCAGCGGCCATGGACTGCCATGGCACCGGGTGATCAATGCCAGTCGGCGGGTCACCGAGCATACCGGCGCGGTGCGCCAGCACGAGAAACTGCGCGCCGAGGGGATCGTCTTCGATGCCCGTGGCCGCGTCCCCGAAGACTTGCTCTGGCCCTGACGTGGCCATGGAGGAATGCAGATATGACATCGTCCGCCGGCGGCTTCCATGCGCGCCTGGAAGCACTGCCCAGCCGTGGCCGACTGGCCTTCATGGCGGCCTTGATCGAGCGCATGTGGCCCAACTATGCGCTGTATGCCGAGATGAGCGGCGTTGGCGATCCGAAGGTGCTGCGCAACGTGCTCGACCTGGCGTGGGAAGCGCTGGCCGTGAAGGACGCGGCGATCGATTTCGACAAGCAGGCCGAGAAGCTCGCCGCGCAGGAGCCGCCGGAAAGCGATGGCAGCTTCGGCGCGAGGCGTGCGGTGGAGGTGGTCATGGCGATGGCGGCGTTGCTCGATGCGCTGCGCGGCGAGGCGCCCGAGGCTCCACGCGACGTTAGCCGCCTGTCGCGCGATGGCGTGCATGCCTACATCGAGATGACCGATGGCGCGGAAGACGACGACGCCGAGCGTTTGGCGGCCCGTGTCCGCGAGCATCCGCTGATGGACGACGAACACGGTTTCCAGGAGGCGGTGCTGGAGTGCGTCGAAGCCCCGCTGACGCGCGACGCGCTCAAGGCGTTGCGGCGTCTGGGGCGCAACGAAGGTGTCAGCAACCTGGGGCTCAGCGCCGACGCTTGACGAGCATCGGGGCATGGAGGCCCCGTACGGATTCGGCAGCCGCGCTACAGGCGCATCTCGATGCCATGTTCGGCCATGTAGCGCTTGGCGTCGGGGATGGTGTACTCGCCGAAGTGAAAGATGCTGGCGGCAAGGACGGCATCGGCGCCGCCTTCCTTCACGCCGGCGACCAGGTGATCCAGGTCCCCGACGCCGCCGGAAGCGATCACCGGCACGCTGACGGCGTCGGCAATGGCGCGTGTCACGCCGATGTCGAAGCCGGCCTTGGTGCCGTCGCGGTCCATGCTGGTCAGCAGCAGCTCGCCCGCACCGAGGTCGACCATCTTGCGCGCCCACTCCACTGCATCCAGTCCGGTCGGGGTACGGCCGCCATGAGTGAAGATCTCCCAGCGCGGCGTCTCGCCCTCGGCACTGACCCGCTTGGCATCGATGGCCACGACGATGCACTGGCTGCCAAAGCGCTCCGCCGCTTCATGCACGAACTCGGGATGGGTGACCGCCGCGGTGTTGATCGACACCTTGTCGGCACCCGCGTTGAGCATGGTGCGGATGTCGTCGCAGGTACGAATGCCGCCGCCCACCGTCAGCGGGATGAAGACTTCGCCGGCGATGCGCTCGACCATTTCCACCGTGGTGCCGCGGTCCTCGACGCTGGCGGTAATGTCGAGGAAGGTGATCTCGTCGGCGCCTTGCTGATTGTAGCGTTTGGCGACCTCGACGGGATCGCCGGCATCGCGGATGCCGACGAAGTTGACGCCCTTGACCACGCGACCGGCATCGACATCGAGACAGGGGATGATGCGTTTGGCGAGCGCCATGATCAGCTCCTCCGGGTTGCCAGTTGGGCGTCGCACAGGCGCTGGGCCTCGGCGACGTCGAGCTTGCCTTCATAGATGGCCCGGCCGGTGATGGCGCCGAGGATACCGGCATCCGCGACCTCGAGCAGGGCTTCGATATCGCCCAGGTGGGTGACGCCACCCGAGGCGATGACCGGCAGGCCGCCTTCGCGGGCCAGCTCGGCGGTCGCGGCGATGTTGACGCCCTGCATCATGCCGTCGCGGGCGATATCCGTGTACACGATCGACGAGACGCCGTCGTCGGCGAAACGCTTGGCCAGGTCCACGGCCTTGAGCGTCGAGACCTCCGCCCAGCCATCGGTGGCGACATAGCCGTCGCGGGCATCGAGCCCGACGATCACGTGGCCCGGAAAGCGCCGGCACATCTCGCCGACGAATGCCGGCTCCTTGACGGCCTGCGTGCCGATGATCACATAGGAAACCCCCGCTTCGAGATATGCCTCGATGGTCTCGGCGGTGCGAATGCCGCCCCCGATCTGGATCGGCAGGTCGGGGTACGCGCGGGCGATGGCGGTCACCGCCTCGGCGTTCACCGGCTTGCCTTCGAAGGCGCCGTTGAGGTCCACCAGATGCAGGCGGCGGGCACCGGTCTCGACCCAGCGCGCCGCCATGGCCACCGGGTCGTCGCCGTAGGTGGTCGAGTCGTCCATACGCCCCTGCTTGAGGCGGACGCACTGGCCGTCCTTGAGATCGATGGCGGGAATCACCAGCATGACGTGTCCTCTCGGTATGCGTGTAGCGCCGCCTGGGGCGGCGTGTCCGGCGCGGGCGCTCAGGGAGCCCAGTTGACGAAATTCTCGAGCAAGCGCAGCCCGTCGTGGGCGCTCTTCTCGGGGTGGAACTGCACGGCGAAGACGGGGCCGCGCCCGGTCGCGACATGGGGCGTCAGGCCGGCGTAGTCGGTAGTGCCGAAGACATCGCCGTCCTCTTGCGCCTCGACATAGTAGCTATGCACGAAATAGAAGCGGGCGCCATCGTCGATACCCGCCCAGAGCGGGTGCGCGTGGCGCTGCGTGACACGGTTCCAGCCCATGTGCGGGACCTTCAGGCGCTGGCCGTCGATGTCATGCAGGTCTCGCCCGAAATGCCGCACGCGGCCGGGCAGGTAGCCCAGACAGGGCACGCCGCCGTTTTCCTCGCTTTCCTCCATCAGCATCTGCTGCCCGACGCAGATGCCGAGCAGCGGCTTGCCCTGGGCACGCAGGATCTCCTGCACCAGGCCCTGCAGGTCGTTGCGCTGCAGTTCGCTCATGCAGTCGCGAATCGCCCCCTGGCCCGGCAGGACCAGACGGCTGGCGCCCCGGATGCTGCGCGAGTCGTCGGTGATGACCACGTTTTCATGCGTGACGTGCTCCAGCGCCTTGGCGACGGAGTGTAGATTGCCCATGCCGTAATCGATGACAGCGATCGTCATGCTCGCTCCTTAGCGTGATGAGAGCCTCACAGGCTGCCTTTGGTGGAGGGCATCCGCCCGGCCATGCGGGGGTCGGGCTCCACTGCCATGCGCAGTGCACGGCCGAAGGCCTTGAAGATGGTTTCCGCCTGATGATGGGCGTTGAAGCCCTTGAGGTTGTCGATATGCAGCGTCACCTGGGCGTGATTGACGAACCCCTGGAAGAACTCCCAGAACAATTGCGTGTCGAAGCGGCCGATGCTGGCACGCGTGAACTCGACGTCCATGCTCAACCCGGGGCGCCCGGAGAAGTCCACCACCACGCGGGACAGGGCTTCGTCGAGCGGCACGTAGGCGTGACCGTAACGGCGGATGCCACGCTTGTCGCCGATGGCCTGGGCGACGGCCTGGCCCAGGGTGATGCCCAGATCCTCGACGGTGTGGTGGTCATCGATGTGCAGGTCGCCCTTGGCGTGGATGTCGAGATCGATCAGGCCGTGCCGGGCGACCTGGTCGAGCATGTGATCGAGGAACGCCACGCCGGTCTCGCATTGGAAATGACCCTGACCGTCGAGGTTGACGTGCACCTGGATCTGGGTTTCGTGGGTGTCGCGGGACACGGTGGCGACGCGCTCGGCCATGGGGATCTCCAGCACTTCGAACGTGAACGGGGCGCGCGATGAAGACGGGTGCGCAAGGCTCGCGGCGCCATGGAACGGTCATTATAGAGAATCGCCCCGGCCATCCGCTACAATGCCGGGAGTTCAGGGGCGATTCCCGCGTCCCATCACCATCGCTCGAGGGTCCGTGACAGGGGCCAGGGAGATCGTCCAGGGAGAGCCAGCATGCCGGTGACCTTGCAGGAAATCGACCGCGCCCAGTGGGAAACGGATTCCCAGGTGGCGCAGGATCTCGCGCGCATCTACCGCGATGCTCCTGCCGAGCGCCTTCCCGCGCCCGTCGACCGTTTCATCGAGGCGCATTTCGCCCAGGGAGGAACCTTTTGCTGCGCATTGTTCAATGCGCGGCGTCTGGGCGCCGTCGCCGTGCAACGTGAAAAGGGCGTATGGTGGGTATCGCATTTCTGCGTACGTGCCGAAACCCGCCATCGCGGCGTGGGCTCGCGTCTCTTGATGCTCATTGCCGAGCGGGCGCGAGACGAAGCCTGCACACCGCGCGTGCCGAGCACGGTACTGATGATGGGTGACCAGTTGTTGTTGACTCGGCTCGGCTATCATCCCGCTGCCGACGGGGCGTATTACGAATTCCATTCATTAGCGTCAGAGGGAGGGCGCCGATGAGAGCGCTGCTGAGAGCATTATTGGCGGTGGTCGGGGTGTTGGCCCTGATCGTGGTCGGCGCCGTGGTTTACATCACCACCTTCTTTGATCCCAACGACCTCAAGCCGCGCCTCGTCGAGGCGGTGCGCGAACAGAGCGGCCTGGATCTCAACCTGGAAGGGCAGCTGGCGTGGTCGTTCTATCCGCGCCTGGGCTTCAGCGTCGAGCAGGCCGAGGCCTGGTTGCCCGAGCAGCCACATGAAGAGGCGCCCTTCGCGGCATTCGAGCGCGCCGAGGTCAGCGTGGCATTCGCGCCGCTGCTTTCCGGCGAGGTCGCCGTGGAGGGACTGACACTGGATGGCATGCGCCTCAACCTGGAACGCGACGCGCAGGGCCGGGGGAACTGGCAAGTCCTGCTCGACCGCCTGGAAAACGGCGGTGACCAGGCGGAGCGTGCCCTGGCGCCTGCCTCGGCAGGGCCCGGGCTCGATCAGAACGCCGACAGCCTGCCGGTGGCGCTGGATATCGCA
The DNA here is from genome assembly GCF_039830575.1 of Chromohalobacter sp. NCBI lineage: Bacteria > Pseudomonadati > Pseudomonadota > Gammaproteobacteria > Oceanospirillales > Halomonadaceae > Chromohalobacter > Chromohalobacter sp. The sequence continues at coordinate 14,101 of NZ_JBDOOX010000006.1, forward strand.
AGTGTGCAGGTCCGTGACAGCCTCGTGCACTATCGCGATGCGCAGCGCGACCTCGATCTGACGCTGTCGGGCCTCAGCCTGGACGGCAGTAACGTCAGCCCCGATGCGGCGTTTCCCCTGCAGATGGCGTTCGAGCTCGAAAGCCAGGCGCCTGCGCTGACCAGCGACGTCAACTTCAAGAGTCGGGTGCGCCTCGGTCTGAGCGACGGTCGCTATGAGTTGAACAAGGTGACCCTGGAAACCAGCACGCAGTGGCCGGCGCTCTCCGAGCAGGCGCAGGGCCTCAACCTGCAGATCGGCCATCTGCTGGCCGAGACCCAGCGGCAGCATTACCGGATCGACGATGCCCGACTGAATACTCGCCTGCACCATCCTGCCGTGGACGGCAAGCCCCTGGGACTGAGCCTCGGGTTCGACGGCGAGGCCGACCTCGATGCGCAAACGGCACAGCTGCGCGACATTGCCCTGAGCGGCGATGATGACCTGGACCTCACGGGGACGCTGAGCTTTACCGACCTGCTCGGTGCGCCGGAGTATACCGGCCAGCTCAAATTGTCGCCCCTGTCGCTGCGTGACTGGCTCACGCGTTTCGAGGCCCTGCCGGAAACCGGCGACGACAAGGCGCTGAGCGAGGTGGCGTTCACCAGCCCGGTGCACGGCGACCTCGAGCGTATCAATTTCTCGAACCTGAGCCTGCTGCTCGACGGGGAAACCTTCACCGGCGAGCTGGGGGCCGGCTTCGATGGCCAGTGGCTGAGCTTCGACCTGCAAGGCGAGCGTCTCGACCTGGATGCCTACCTTCCGCCTGCCGCCGCGTCCCGTAACGAGGACGATGCAGCTGACGCCGAGGACACGGCGGCCTTGCTCGAGACGCTGGGCGTCGCCCCGGCGTATGCGGCCGCCGAGGGCGCGGAGCTGCTGCCCGTCGAGTGGCTGTCCGGCCTGACGCTCGATGGTCAACTGGCATTGGACACCATGATGCTCAAGGGCATGACGCTGACGGACGTCGCGCTGCGCGCTGCCGGCAGCGACGGCCGGCAGCGCCTGGAATCGCTGACCGCCAAGCTCTACGAAGGCACGCTCGATGCCCAGGGTAGCCTGGACCTGCGCCAGTCGCCCCTGCGCATGGCGTTCACGGAATCGCTCTCCAATGTACAGATCGCGCCGCTCTACGCGGATGCCACTGGCGAGACGTCACCGTTGCGGGGCCGTCTCAACCTGGAGAGCGACGTGACCTCGCGTACCAACCGGCTCGAATCGCTCAAGCGTCACCTGAATGGCACGGCGTCATTGCGCATCGACGACGGCGCCATGCTCGACGTCAATGTGTCGAAGCAATTGTGCACGGCAGCAGCGTTGCTCGATGGAGAGCGCTCGGATCGCGAGTGGAGCGAGGACACACCCTTCGATACGCTCTCGGCCACGCTCGATATCACCGATGGCGTGGCACGTAACGACGACCTCACGATTCGCATTCCGGGCATCGAGATGACCGGAGCGGGGACGTTCAACATTCCCACCGAGCGTTTCGACTATGACGTCAAGGCGCGCTTCATCGACACGGCGGACCAGCAGGCGTGCCGTGTCACCTCGCGCCTGCAGCAGGTCAGCCTGCCGGTGCATTGTGAAGGCCGCCTGGGCGAAGCGCCGGAGGAATGGTGCCGCTTCGACCGCGAGGCCTTCCAGGACACGCTGGAGGCACTGGCCGAGGACAAGGCCAAGCGAGAGGTCGGCGAGGAAGTCGACGAGGCGCTGGACAAGCATCTCGACAGCGAGACCGCACGCAAGATCGATGAAACGCTGGGTGAAGGTGCCTCCAAGGAACTCGGGGACAAGTTGCGTGGTCTATTCAAGTGAGCAAAGCCCAAAGCCAGTCCCTGCGCCGACACCCGTCGGCGCTTTTTTTGGTATCCGTCGTGCCTGACACCTTCACACCTGACATCCATGGCTTGACGGCGTCTTCGCCGTCTGGACGATAACGCACAATGCAGGACATTCCGCTTACCGCCGAGGCCTTTCGTCAGCGGCTCATCGCATGGTTCGACGAGCATGGGCGCAAGACGCTGCCCTGGCAGTTCGACAAGACGCCCTACCGTGTCTGGGTCTCGGAAATCATGCTGCAGCAGACCCAGGTCGCCACGGTAATCCCATATTACCAGCGCTTCATGGATCGCTTTCCCGATGTGTTTGCCCTGGCCGAGGCGCCGCAAGACGAGGTGCTGCACTTGTGGACGGGCCTGGGCTACTACGCACGTGCCCGCAACCTCCACAAGGCTGCTCGAGTCGTGGTAGAGGAACATGGCGGCGAGTTCCCCGTGGACAGCGTCGAGGCGCTGTCCACGCTTCCCGGCATCGGCCGCTCCACGGCCGGGGCCATCATCAGCATCAGTACCGGCCGGCGCGCGCCGATTCTCGACGGTAACGTCAAGCGTGTGCTGACTCGCCTGCACGGCGTGGAAGGCTGGCCCGGTCGGCCGGCGGTGGAGCGTGAGCTCTGGGCGCTGGCGGAGCGTTACACGCCCGAGGTGCGTCTGCCCGATTACACCCAGGCGATGATGGATGTGGGGGCGACGCTGTGCACCCGCGGCAAGCCCGCGTGTCTGTTATGCCCCTTCAACGATGTGTGCGTGGCGCATGCGCGTGGCGAGGAAACGCGCTTCCCCGAATCCAAGCCGCGCAAGACACTGCCCGAACGTACCACGCGGATGCTGGTACTGCGTGACCCGGAGGGCCGCGTGTTCCTTCAGCAGCGGCCCGCGAGCGGTCTGTGGGGCGGGCTATGGAGCTTGCCGCAATTCGATGATGAGGCGGCGTTGCGTGCCTGGCTCGACCAGCGCTTTCCACGGGCTCAACGCGAAGCGGATGGCGCCGCCTTCACGCACACGTTCAGCCACTTCCGGCTGGTGATCACGCCGTCTCCCGCGCGTCTGCACGAGCCATTCAGCAGCGTCGGCGAGACGGGCGAATTGTGGTACGACGTGCAGGCCCCGGCTAGTGTAGGATTGGCCGCACCGGTCAAGACGCTGCTCGATCAAGCCGTTACTTGAAACCGTGCCATGACGAACCGCAACTTTCAGGAGCCAGCGCCATGAGCGATACCGTCTTTTGCCGCAAGTACCAGAAGGAACTCGATGCCCTGCCGTTTCCGCCGCTTCCCGGCGCCAAGGGCCAGGAGATCCAGCAGACCGTTTCCAAGCAAGCGTGGGATGAGTGGCAGGCGCTGCAGACCCGCCTGATCAACGAAAAGCATCTCAGCCTGCTGGACCCCGATGCGCGCGCTTATCTCATGGAGCAGATGGAGCGCTTTCTGGACAACCGCGAGACCGATCAGGCCGAGGGCTACGTGCCTCCGAGCCAATAGGCCCGGTGGTCGGCATCTTTTTGAAATGAAAAGACTTGACCCACGCCGAGGAATCCGGTTTAATACGTCCCCGTTGGCAAGGGCCAGATAGCTCAGTCGGTAGAGCAGTGGATTGAAAATCCTCGTGTCGGCGGTTCGATTCCGTCTCTGGCCACCACATTGCTGGGGTATAGCCAAGTGGTAAGGCACCGGTTTTTGGTATCGGCATTCGCAGGTTCGAGTCCTGCTACCCCAGCCATCGCCAACGTTTCTATGCTATGCCGACATAGCTCAGTTGGTAGAGCAACTGACTTGTAATCAGTAGGTCCCGGGTTCGACTCCTGGTGTCGGCACCATAGCTTAGATATTGATTTAAAAGGCTTTTTTGGCCTTGAAAGAAACCGCCTCTCAGGGCGGTTTTTTGTATGTGTCAACCAAGTGTCCACAGCGCTAATTCAAGCATTACAAATTCTGCACCCTGAAATCCGCCGAGCGGTCGACCTCGTCGCCGGCAACCATGAAGCGGCCGTGACCGCGGTAGTGCAGTGTGCGGGCAAGGTCGAACGAGGTATCGACATGGGCTTTGACGATCTCCCAGATGAAAAGCTCGTGGCGGTCTATCTGGCTGTCATCGACCAGGCGGCATTCGAAGCTGGCATAGCATTCCTCCACGAGTGGCGCTGAGACGATCTTGCCCGGTGTCGGTGTCAGTCCGAAGGCATCGAACTTATCGAGCGCATCACCATCGCTATTGCCCACCCCGACCACGTCGTCGATCAGTTCCAGTGTCGGTATGTTGATCGTGCACTCGCGGCTTTCGCGCACGAGGCGGTGGCTGTGATTGGCGGCGGTGATCAGGCAACCGAAGTGTGCCGGCGTGAAGCCGAGCATCATGTGCCAGCCCATCACCATCAGGTTGCGCTCTGCCTGCCATTGCGAGCCCACCAGTACGATGGGGCCGGTTTCCAGATGACAGCGGCATTGATCGAGTGGGAGGTTGGTCTTGCGGGGTGTCATACCTTCTCCTGGCAACGATGGTACCCCGACTCAAATAGATCATCGTGGTAGAAGAAGGCGTTGACGAGGTCCAGACATAAATAAGCCCGGCCTAGGCCGGGCTGTGGACGTTGCATCCATTGCATTGTCCTGCCGAGCTCCCTGCGACGTGCCACACGTCCCTGTGCGCGATGCTTGGCATCCAGGTCGCTTCCCTGCTCGGCGGCGACCACAGTGACACAGCGAGAGGGGGACTAGATTGATCCAGGTTAAATACCCGACAATCGGACTCGGATACTATTCATCATCCGAGAAACCGCCCGGTGGATCGCAGGTATCGCAGGTGCTGACGCTTGATGTAGTCAGAAGCTTACTGAAAAAGTATCGGATGTCGGTAAACGATGCGTCGCTAATGTGTTATCTTTTGTAATTGTGAGCCATGGATGGCGAGGAACCTGCAAGGATGTCCGATTCCATCGCGTAGTGGCTCACACTGCGTACTACGTTTTGGCCCTCCCGTCGTGGAGGGCTTTTTTCGGTCCGTTGCATGCTGCCAGGGGGCCAACGCAACAGGCCCATGCTGGAGCATGGGCCTGCTGATCAGTGCCTGGCTGTGCGAACCGGCGCCGCTGGCTCGGGCAGTGCCATCAACGCTGCATGAGTGCGTCCAGAGCCGCGTTCAGCGTGGCGCTGGGGCGCATCGCCTTGCTGGCCAGCTCATGATCGGGATGGTAGTAGCCGTGGATGTCCACCGGCTTGCCCTGCACCTCGTTGAGTTCATTGACGATCTTGGCTTCGTCCGCTTCGAGCGACTTGGCCAGTTCGGTGAACTGCTCCTTCAGCTCGGCATCTTCATCCTGAGCGGCCAGCGCCTGGGACCAGTAGAGCGAGAGATAGAAGTGGCTGCCGCGGTTATCCAGCTCGCCGACCTTGCGCTTGGGTGACTTGTCCGCGTCGAGGAACTTGCCGGTCGCCTGATCGAGTGTCTTGCCGAGAACCTTGGCCTTGGTATTGCCGTAGGTCTTGCCGAGGTGCTCGAGCGAGGCGGCAAGTGCCAGGAATTCACCCAGCGAGTCCCAGCGCAGGTGGTTCTCTTCCAGCAATTGCTGCACGTGCTTGGGCGCGCTGCCGCCGGCACCGGTCTCGAACAGCCCGCCGCCTTCCATCAGCGGTACGATGGAGAGCATCTTGGCGCTGGTGCCGAGCTCCATGATCGGGAACAAGTCGGTCAGGTAGTCGCGCAGCACGTTCCCGGTGACCGAGATGGTGTCCTCGCCCTTGCGAATGCGTTCGAGAGAGAAGCGCATCGCGTCTTCCGGCGCCATGATGCGAATGTCGAGGCCACTGGTGTCATGGTCCTCGAGGTAGCTTTCGACCTTCTTGATCAACTGTGCGTCGTGAGCACGCTGAGGGTCCAGCCAGAAGACGGCAGGGCTGCCGCTGTCACGAGCCCGGGTGACGGCGAGCTTGACCCAGTCCTGGATCGGCGCGTCCTTGGTCTGGCACATGCGCCAGATGTCGCCGGCTTCCACGTCGTGGCTGAACAGCTGCTGCCCGTTTTCGTCGGTGACGACCACGGTGCCATCGGCCGGGATCTGGAAGGTCTTGTCGTGAGAGCCGTACTCTTCGGCCTTCTGTGCCATCAGGCCGACGTTGGGAACGCTGCCCATGGTGGTCGGGTCGAAGGCACCGTTCTGCTTGCAGTCATTGATCACGACCTGGTAGATGCCGGCGTAGCAACGGTCGGGAATCACTGCCTTGGCGTCGTGCAGGGCGTCGTCGGCTCCCCACATCTTGCCCGAGTCGCGAATCATTGCCGGCATGGAGGCGTCGATGATCACATCAGAGGGAACATGCAGGTTGGTGATGCCCTTGTGCGAGTTGACCATCGCCATCGGCGGGCGCTCTTTGTAGAGAGCGTCGATGTCGCTGGTGATCGCGTCCTGCTGTTCGCTGGGCAGCGACTGGATGGCACTGTAGAGATCGCCGATGCCGCTGTTGGGGCTGAAGCCGGCCAGCTTGAGGGCGTCGGCATGCTTCTCGAGCACGTCCTTGTAGAATTCCTCGACCACCATGCCGAACATGATCGGGTCCGAGACCTTCATCATGGTCGCCTTGAGATGCAGCGAGAACAGTACGCCGCGCTTCTTGGCGTCCTTGATCTCGCTGTCGATGAAGTTGCGCAGGCGGCGGCTGCTCATGCGAGCGGCATCCACGACCTCGCCTTCCTGAACCGCCAGGTTCTCCTTCAGCACCGTGCGGGTGCCGTCTTTCTGCTGGAGCTCGATCTTGAGCTTGCCGGCCTGAGCGATCACGGCGGATTGCTCGCTGCCGTAGAAGTCCCCCTCGCTCATGTGCGCGACATGAGACTGGGAATCGGCACTCCACTCGCCCATGCGATGCGGGTACTTGCGAGCGTAGTTCTTGACGGACTGCGGGGCGCGGCGATCGGAGTTGCCTTCGCGCAGCACCGGGTTGACCGCACTGCCCTTGGCCTTGTCGTAGGCGGCCTTGATCGCCTTTTCTTCGTCGCTGGAGGGCTCGTCCGGATAATCCGGCAGGGGGTAGCCCTGGCTCTGCAGTTCCTTGATGGCAGCCTTGAGCTGCGGGCCGGAGGCGCTGATGTTGGGCAGCTTGATGATGTTGGCTTCCGGCGTCTTGGCCAGCTCGCCGAGTTCGCTCAGATCGTCGCTGACGCGCTGCTCGTCGCTGAGCAGGTCCGGAAATTGCGCCAGGATACGGCCGGCCAGTGAAATATCGCGAGTCTCGACGCTGACGCCGGCGGTACTGGTGTAAGCGGCGATGATCGGTAGCAGGGAGTGGGTCGCCAGCGCAGGGGCTTCATCGGTAAGCGTGTAGATGATCTTCGGCGTGTTGGACATTTGGATATTGACCTCTCTTGTCACTGCTGTTGCACGAATCTTCAGCGGTGCGGGTTGGCTTGGGACGATACAAGTACTGACCGGCGATCATGGGCAGCCTTGCTCGCCCGGCGATGGTGCGGTGCCCGCGAAGGCGCTTGGACCATCATGCAGAAGATGAATTCGGTGGCCCGTCACGGTGCCGGCGACCCAGCGGTCGAGTCGGATTATACCAGTGCAGCGTTTGTTGCGCATATGCACTGTCGACAATCGTTCGCCGCTGCCGCGATGGGCTTGCCGGTCGCGGCAGCCGTTGCGAGACTTTCGGCTCGATTCCGTATTCCGAATATCGCCTGCGAGATGAGACACGAGATGACAGTTCTGATCGGTATTGGCATTCCCCTGGCAGTGCTGGTGGCGGTGTGGTGGTGTGCCCGGCTGGCGTTGAAGCATCTGACGGCCCGGGACAAGGCGACTCGCGAGCGCATGGCCTGGGCCATCGCCGCAGTGGTGGCGGCGCTGATTGCGGTGTATCTGTGGTTGCTGCTGACCATGCCAGTGATGCCGTCTTAGTCCGCTGCGAATCGTTGGTCGACGAATAATTGCTTTCTCGATTTGACACGCTGTCAAACCTTGTATAACTTTTCACTGTCGCTGGGGGTAACGGCCACAGGGAAGTGGCTCAGGGAATCAAAGTTGCTCTCAACCGGCTGGGAAGCTGGGTGACGGAATTCGCCGAGTCAGGAAGACAACGTGGATGTTCTGCGCACATGCGCTTAATGACAGGCATGGATGCCGACAAAGTTGCTCATAGGGAACTGAGCACGTTGTACGGATACACTTCTGTACAAGTTACAAGGGCAGGACCGCAAGGTCCTGCCCTTGTCGCGTTGTCGGCGTTCACCTCGCCGGCAGCGCGGTGTGTGGCCCCAAGGCCTTGTCGAGTGACGCTATCCTGACTACCATTTTGTGCCGCTGCCGGTGTAGCTCAGTCGGAAGAGCAACGCACTCGTAATGCGTAGGTCGGTGGTTCGAGTCCACTCACCGGCACCAACCAGCTATCTGCAGACCGCCGCCACGATGTTTACGGGCGGCGGTCTTGCGTTCCCGCCCCATGTGCTCGGCATTTCATGCCTGATCCTCTGGCATCATGCTCCGTTTCTCTGAAGTTAGCGCCCTAGCTTTGCGGCTATCCGACGAGTCTCCTAACGTTAAGGTTGGCCGAACCGCCTGACACGGTTTTCGGCCCGCAGACTATTTTACGTCGGTGGGCGTGCACCGATGCCCGGTAATCGCTCGCCGAAGACGGACCCCCAGCCCTGGCTGGCGAATGGTGAGGATACGACATGGATGACCGCGAACGTCTCGAGGCCGAGGTCTCGTATTACGATCCCACGCGACAACCGGCATCGCCGTCGCGGCGCCACTTCCTGAAGACTGCGGGTGCTTCCGGATTGGCGGTGGCCGCTGCGCCGGCGTTGTCATCGGTGAGTTACGCCGGCTCGCCGGACGATCCTGATACGCAGACCGACGCACCGCCCGCCGAGGGGGCACGGCGCATCACCCTGACCGTCAATGGACGTCGCCATCAGCTCGATGTCGCACCCAACGTGATCCTGCTCGATGCGTTGCGTCACGGCCTGCAATTGACCGGCACCAAGAAAGGCTGCGATCACGGTCAGTGCGGCGCCTGCACGATCCTGGTCAACGGCACGTCCATCAATTCCTGCTTGAGCCTCGCCGTGACTCACGACGGCGACGAGATCACGACCGTCGAAGGGCTCGAAAAGGACGGCCAGCAGCATCCGTTGCAGCAGGCGTTTCTCGAGCATGACGCCTATCAGTGCGGTTACTGCACGGCGGGTCAGATGATGAGCGCGCTGGCAGTCCTGCAGGATGACGACATCGGTACCAGCGATGCCGACGTGCGCGAGGCGATGAGCGGCAATATCTGCCGTTGCGGCGCCTACAAGAACATCGTCGCGGCTATCCAGTCAGCTCGAGGCGCCGTCCAGGGAGGCAAGGCATGAGACATTTCGATTACGCCCGCGCCGAAAGCCCGCAACAAGCTGTCGCGGCGCATGGCAGCGATCGCGATGCCGCCTTTCTGGCAGGCGGCACCACACTGCTGGACCTGGTCAAGCTCGATGTGATGCAGCCGCAGAAGGTGGTCGATATCAACGGCGTCGATCTCACGACCATCGAGCGCCTCGACGATGGGCGGCTGCGCATCGGCGCGATGGTGACCAATACCGCGCTGGCGCGGGACGAGCGTGTGGTCGAGGATTATGCCGTGCTGTCCCAGGCTCTGCTGGCAGGGGCCTCGACACAACTGCGCAACAAGGCCACCACCGGCGGCAACATCATGCAGCGGGTGCGCTGTCCCTATTTCCGCGATGGCGTCTCCGCCTGCAACAAGCGCGAGCCCGGCAGTGGCTGCGCGGCGATCGGCGGTGTCAATCGGACCGTCCATGCCGTGCTCGGCACCAGCGACGCCTGCATCGCCACGCATCCCTCGGATATGTGCGTGGCGATGGCGGCGATCGGCGCCACGGTCGAGGTGCAGGGGCCGGAAGGCTCGCGCGAGATCGACTTCGGCGACTTCCATCTGCTGCCCGGTGACACGCCGGCCCGCGAGCATGCGCTCGAGCCGGGCGAGTTGATCACCCATGTGGTTCTCGAGGCGCCGATCCACGGGAGCCGGTCCGCCTATCTCAAGTTGCGCGACCGTCAGTCCTATCAGTTCGCGCTCGCCTCCAGCGCGGTGATCGTGCGCATGGACGGCGACATCATCCGCGAGGCCCGAGTGGCCATGGGGGGTGTCGGCACCAAGCCCTGGCGGGCGCCGGAAGTGGAAGCAGCGCTCAAGGGCAGGACCGCCAGCGAAGCGCTCTTTACGGATGCCGCCAGGCTGGCCTTCGAGAAGGCCACGGCCTATTCCCAGAACGGCTACAAGATTCCGCTCGGCCAGCAGGCCATCGTGCGCAACTTGTCCGACCTGACCGCCGCCTGATCGCCCGCTAGGAGAACCGACCATGAGCGACAAACAGCACAGCATCATCGGCGCGGGCGTGCCGCGCATCGACGGCCCGGATAAGCTCGCCGGCCGCGCCAACTATGCCGCCGACAACCTGCCGGCCGACATGGCATACGGCTATGGCGTGTTCAGTACCATCGCCAAGGGCAAGGTGACACGAATCAAGGTCGATGAGGCGAAGCGGATGCCGGGCGTCATCGACATCTTCCATCATGGGCATTTCCCGTCGCTGTACCGGACGCCGTCGAGCTTCGTGCAGGGCAACAAGGTGGAAGAAACCCGGCTGCCGTTCGAAGACGAGCGTGTGTACTACGAGGGCCAGTTCGTGGCGCTCGTGGTCGCCGACAGCTTCGAGAACGCGCGTGCCGCCGCGCGCCATGTCGAGGTGGAATATGCTGCGGAGTCGGCCGTCGCCAATCTCGCCCAGGGACTCGACGACAATGGCACGCAGGCAGGTAGCGGCAATCACTCTCGGGGAGATGCGCCCGGGGCGTTCGAAGACGCGGCAGCGAGCATCGACGTCACCTATCACACCCCGGTGGAAACCCATAACCCGATGGAGATGCATGCCTCCGTGGCGTACTGGGACGCGCAGGGCAATCTGACCATCTATGATGCCTCGCAAGGGGTCGTGGTCGAGCGCAATGCACTGTCCAAGATCTTCGCCATCGCTCCTGAGCGCATCACGGTGCATGCGCCGTACATCGGCTCGGGATTCGGCAGCAAGCTGTGGACCTGGCCACACGCCGTCGCCACCGCCGCCGTGGCGCGTGAAGTGGGACGCCCGGTGCAGCTCGTCGTGCCGCGTCAGCAGATGTTCACCACTACCGGGCATCGCCCCGAAACGCGTCAGCGCATGCGCCTGGCCACCGATGCCAACGGCAGGCTGGTCTCGCTGCGTCACGAATCGATCAACACCACGTCGTTCACCGATCAGTACGTGGAAACCTGCGGCAGCGTGACCAAAAGCCTCTACAGCTGTCCCAACCTGACGGTGAGCCATGCCACGACCCAGGTGAATCGCGGCACCCCCACGTCGATGCGTGCGCCCGGCGCGGCGCCGGGGCTGTTCGCGCTGGAGTCGGCGATCGACGAGATGGCGCTGGCGGCGGGTGTCGATCCGGTGCAGTTCCGGCTCGACAATTATGCCGAGCGCGACGAAAGTCAGGATCTGGATTTCTCCAGCAACCACATCGTCGAAGCAACGAATCGGGCGGCGGAGACATTCGGCTGGGCCGACCGCAATCCACGGATCGGCAGCATGCGCGAGGGGCGCGAGATCATCGGCTATGGCATGGCAGCCTGCAATTGGGAAGCGCTGAAGCGCCCCTGCGATGCACGCGTGTCGCTTCGTGCCGATGGCACCGCCTTTGCCTCCTGCGCGACACAGGACATCGGCACCGGCACTTACACCATCGTGGCGCAGGCGGTGAGCGACGTGACCGGCATCCCGATCGACCGTATCACCGTCAAGCTGGGCGATTCCTCCTATCCGGACGGACCGATCTCCGGCGGCTCCTGGGCCACGGCGACGACCCTGCCGGCTATCGCCGGGGCGGCGCGCAATGCCCTCGACGAGATGAAGCGCTACGCCACCGGCGACAACGGTGTCTTCGCCGGGGCGTCCAGCGACGAGCTGGACGTCGTGGACGGCGGCCTGCGCAATGCCGGCGGCAAGCAGGCGAGCTTCGCCGAGGTCCTCGACGCCGCGCGTTACGGCAGCGCCGACGGCGAAGCGCATACCGAGGCCGCCGACTCGCAATACTCCTATCGCTCCTTCGGTGCTCATTTCGTCGAGGTGCGCTGGGATCCGGGCATTTCTCACCTGCGCGTGTCGCGCGTGGTCAGTGCCATCGACGTGGGCCGCGTGATCAACGAAACCACGGCGCGCAATCAGGTCGAGGGCGCGGTCGTCATGGGCATCGGCATGGGGCTGTTCGAAGCCACCGAGTACGACGAGCGCAACGGTCGTCCCGTGAACAACGACTATGCCGAGTACGTGGTGCCGGTACACGCCGATCAGCCGGAGATCGACGTCATCCTGCTCGATTACCCGGACCTGGCGTTCAACGAGTACGGTGCGCGCGGTATCGGCGAGATCGGCATCACCGGGCTTGCGGCTGCCATCGGCAATGCGGTGCACCATGCCACCGGCAAGCGCATTCGCGAACTGCCGATCACCCTCGACAAGCTGATGGACGACGTACCCCAGGCGCAAAGCGCCTGAGGCGCGTCGGCTGATCTCAGTGCCTCGCGCCGCCGCCAGCGGGCGTCGCGAGGTGTTGCAGGTCCGAAGGCGTATCGACGTCCAGCAGAATGCCGGGATCCTCGACATCGATCGTCCGGCAGCGTTCGGGGTGCTGGTGGATGAGTCGCCGCGCCCCGCTATCCCCGTCCAGGTGCGTGAGCGCCGGCCAGAAATCGCGTCCGAACAGTACCGGGTGGCCGGGGCGGCCGGCATGCCGGGGGCGAATTATGTGTGCGGTATCGGCCATGTGCTGCACGCGGCGCAGCGTGTCGGCGCGAATGGCGGGCATGTCGCCGAGCAGTATCGCGGCCGCCTGAACGTCGGCGAGTGACGGGTCCCCTGCAAGCGTCGCGAAGGCCTCGGCCAGGCTGGTACCCAGCCCGCGGTCGGCGTGTGCGACACCGATCACGGACGCGTGCTCGGCCAGGCCGAGATGCGCCGGCGTCTCGGTATCGCGCAGCACCACGCGACAGTGAGTGAAGGCCTCGACCGCACGCGCGAAGGAGGCGTTGAGCAGCGTCTCGCCCCCTGCCAGCAGGGCGCGGCGCTTGTCCTGCTCTCCGAAACGCCGCGAGCTTCCGGCGGCCATGATCACGGCGACCACGCGCTTACAGGGCATCGCGTGCCTTGCCGCGTCTCACGCGCACGATATCGGCCATGACCGCCAGCGCGATTTCGGCGGGTGTCCTGCTCCCGAGTGCCAGGCCGATGGGCATGTGCAGACGTGCGATCTCTTCCTCGCTGAGCCCGCCGGTGCGAGCCAGGCGCTCGGCACGGGCCGTCGAGGTGCGTTGCGAGCCCATGACCCCGATGTAGAACGCCGGCGTGCGCACGGCCTCGATCATGGTCAGGTCATCCAGGCGCGGGTCGTGGGTCAGGGCGACGATGGCCGTCGCCGCGTGGCTCGCGCCCGAAGCAATGAAGGCGCTGGGCAGCTCGCGTCGCGTGCGTACCCCGGGAAGCGTCACGTCTTCCCATGCCTCTTCGCGCGGGTCGCAGACGATGACCTCGAATCCCATCGCGCATGCGAATTCGGCGCAGGCGATTGCTACCGGCGACACACCTGCCACGATCAGGCGCGCCACGGGGCCGAGGCGCACCCGGGCGTGATGCGCATCGCACGTCACCCTGGGTCCATTGCCGTCGTCCTCGACGAGCGTCGCCGCGCCCGTGGCGAGGTCGATGTCGCGGACGGCCGGGTGCCGGCCGCCCAGCACGTCCTGCACGGCTTCGAGATGAGCCAGCGATGCCGGCGTCGCCGGCAGGCGCTCGATCAGGACGTCGAGAATGCCATCGCAGGGCAGCGTCACCGACGGCCCGTCGGCATGCCCGTCGCCGTAGCGCAGCGTGGTGATCGGCGCCTCGAAGTCCCCGCGCCTCAGGCGTTCGAGGAAATCCTCCTCGATGCATCCGCCGGACAGGGAGCCTGCATGGCGGCCGTCCCCACGCGCGACGAACAGCGAGCCCGGCTCGCGGGGCGACGAGCCGAACGTCGCCAGCACCGTGCACAGCCAGACCGTCTCACCGGCGCGTGTCCAGGCCAGGGCCTTTTCGATGACCTGTAAATCCAAGTGCTGCATGCGCGAGGCGTCCCATCGAACAATGAACGTCGAACATCGTGCGGCTCCGATGCGTTGGCCGCACGATGTTTCCTTGGCAGACGCTTGCCTGCGTGGCGCTCATTGTAACACCTCGGCGTACGCGCGCCGGCTAGCCGGGCAGCAGGCGCCGGCGCCTGGGAGCGGCGGGGCGAGCGCCTGGGAAGCGCTGCTCGATGAGACGCATCACGCTGGTGAGCACCAGGGTCAGGGCGAGATAGATACCGGCGATGAGCAAGAGCGGCTCGTACACCAGGAAGGTTTCGTCGCGCACCATGTTGGCGGCCTTGAGCAGATCCATCAGCGCGATGGTCGAGACCAGCGGCACCGACTTGAGCAGCAGGATCAGCTCGCCGGTCAGCGTGGGCAGGCACATCTGGATGGCGCGCGGCAGCCACAGCCGATAGAGAATCTGCCAACGCTTCAGGCCGAAGGCGCGTCCCGCGGCCAGCTCCCCCTCGGGCACGCTCAAGAGCGCGCCGCGAAGCACCTCGCCCGTGTAGGCGCCGACGCTCAGCGTGAAGGTCAGCGCGCCATAGAAGAACGGGTCCCGCAGCAACGGCCAGACCAGACTCTCGCGCACGCCGGGAATTTCCGGCAGCAGGCGCCCGACCCCGTCGTAGAAAAAGAACAGTTGCACGAGCAAGGGCGTGCCACGTACCACCGTGGTCACACCGGTGACCAGCATCGCCAGCGGACGGGGACCGCGCAGGCGGGTCACGGCGAACACCACCGCCAGCGCGAAACCGCAGACGGCCGACACGGCGACCAGCCACAAGGTGTTGACGAAGCCGGTCCACAGGGCCTTTTGATAGAACGGATCGGTCAGCCAGGAAAAGTCCATGGCAGGGATACTCCTCGATACGGGCTAGTCGGTGTCGACTAGGTGCTGGGCTGGCCGCGCCGGACGTAGCGCTCCGCGCGGGCGAACAAGGCGTTGGAGCCCAGCGTCATGACCAGATACAGCGCGCCGGCGAACGCGTAGAACAGGGCATAGTCGCGCGTGCTGGCGGCCGCCTGCTGGGCGGTGAAGAACAGCTCCTCGAAACCGATCACGCTGATCAACGCGGTGTCCTTGACCAGGATCAGCCACAGGTTGGACATCCCGGGCAGGGCGTTGGGCAGCATGGCGGGCAGCACGATGCGGTGAAAACGGGTCGGGCGCGAAAAGCCGTAGGCATCGGCGGCTTCCAGCTGCCCGCGCGGTATCGCCTGGATGGCGCCGCGGAAGACTTCGGTCATGTAGGCGCCCTGCACGAAGGCGAGCACGCCCACGGCAGTGACGAAACCGCTGATCTCGACGTGCATGTCGCCACCGAGTTCGGCGAGCAGGGCATTGAGCGCCTGGCTGCCGGCGTAGTACAGCAGGATGATCAACAGCAATTCGGGAATGGCGCGCACCAGGGTAGAGTACGCCGTCCCCAGGGCGCGCAGGGGGCGCCAGGGGCTGAGCCGGGCCGTGGCGCCGACGAGCCCCAGGCCGAGCCCGATGGCATAAGCCAGCAAGGCGATTTCCAGGGTTACCAGAGCGCCTTGCAGGATCGGGCCGAGCCATTCCAGCAGGCCATCGGTAGGATCGCTTGGCATGGTCGAATCTCGCAGTGTCGGAACGGGACCGGCCGGGCAGACCCGGCCGGAGGATCGCGAGGCGGATCAACCGCCGCAGATGTCGGTGCCGAAGTACTGCTGGGAGAGCTCGGCGCAGCGGCCGTTGTCGAGCACGCTGGCGATCGCGGCGTTGAGCTTGTCGCGCAGGGCGTCGTCTTCCTGGCGCAGACCGATGCCCACACCGTCGCCGAAGGCATCGTCACGCGGCGCGATGGCGCGGATCTCGAAGTCCTGCGCTGAGTCGCGCTCGACGAATTCCGTCATGGCGATCTCGTCGGCAAGGATGGCATCGACGCGTCCGGCGAGCAGGTCGCGGTTGGCTTGTTCCTGCTGATCGTAGACCTTGAGTTCGACCCCGGTATCGGCCAGCGAGCGGCGTGCGAAGGTGGCGTTGGTGGTCGAGCCCTGCACCCCCAGAATCTTGCCGTCCAGGTCCTCGGGAATTTGCATGTCGTTGGCCTTGGCGGTGACGTACGCCGAGGGCGTGAAGTAGTACGGATCGCTGAAGGCGATGACCCGCTTGCGCTTCTCGGTGATCGACAGCGAATTCATGATCATGTCGATCTTGCCGCTGTTGAGGGCAGGGAAGATCCCGCTCCAGCCCGTCGGGGTGATTTCACAGGCGGCGTCCATCTGCGCGCAGATCGCCTGGCCCAGCTCGACTTCGAAGCCGGTCCAGCTGCCGTCGGCATCCTTGTAGGTGAACGGCGGGTAGGGCTCCGCGGAGATCCCGATCTTGAGCGGTTCGTCCGCCATCGCCGAGGTGGCGCTCAGGGCCAGCAAGACAATGCCCGTGGCCTGCATCAGGGTCGCTTTCAGTTGCTTGATCATCATGGTTCCCCATCGTTGTTGTATCGGGCCGGTGCGGCCCGGGATGATATGGCGCCCTGGGTGGCGCCACGTGAAAGGCTCAGGCCACGCTCGAGACGAACTGGCGGCAGCGTTCGCTGGTCGCGTTCTCGAAGACATCATGCGGCGTGCCGATTTCCTCGACGCAGCCCTGATGCAGGAACGCCACCTGGTGCGAGACGTCGCGCGCGAAGCCCATCTCGTGCGTGACCAGCAGCATGGTGCGGCCTTCCTCGGCGAGGCTCTGGATGACCGCGAGCACGTCGCCGACCAGCTCCGGGTCGAGCGCCGAGGTAGGTTCGTCGAACAGCAGCACGCGCGGCTCCATGGCCAGGGCCCGGGCGATGGCCACGCGCTGCTGTTGTCCGCCGGAGAGGTAGGCGGGGTACTGATCGCGCTTGTCGGCCATGCCCACGCGCGCCAGGTAATGCTCGGCGAGGGATGTGGCGTCGCGCCTGCTCAGGCCGCGCACGCGCATGGGCGCCTCGATCACGTTGCCGAGCACGCTCAAGTGTGGCCATAGATTGAATTGCTGAAAGACCATGCTGACCTGCGTGCGCAGGCGTTGCAGCTGGCGCCGGTCGGGCCGGTGGTGGCGAGCGGGCGAGAAGGCCAGCGACTCGCCGGCAATGGTCAGATCGCCGCTGTCGGGGGTCTCGAGAAGGTTCATGCAGCGCAGCAAGGTGCTCTTGCCGGAACCGCTGGAGCCGATGATCGAGGCCACGTGGCCCTCGCGCACGTCGAGCGAGACGTCCTTGATGACTTCCAGCTCGGCGTAGCGCTTGACCAGGTGGCGGGCCTCGATGGCCAGGTTATTGTGATTAGCCATACCCCTCCTGCAGTGAGTGGAAAGATAGCGGCCCGGGTATCGTCACCGGGCCGCGCGTGCGGTCATGCCTCGGCCGTCGTGCGGCACTCGGCGGCGCAGCGTGCCAGGCGCCGGCAGGCCTCGCGCAGGCGATCGGCATCCACCGTCAAGCTCAAGCGCACGAAGCCGGACGCCGACGGGCCGAAGGCATCCCCCGCGAGTACCGAGACGCCCTGGGTATCGAGCAAGCGGTCGGCAAAGGCCTGTGCCGACAGCCCGGTGCGGCGAATGTCGACCATCATGAACATGCCGGCCGCGGGGCGCAGCGCCTCGACGGTCTCGTCGTCGGCGAGGGCCTCGAGCACGCTGTCGCGGCGCGTACGGTAGGTGCGACGCATCTCGTCGAGCGCTGCAGGCGGGTGGGCCAGGGCCTCGCAGGCGGCATCCTGGATGAAGTCGGGGCTGCCGTAGAGCATGCACAGCGCCAGGTGGGTCAGGTGCTGGACCAAGGACCCAGGCCCGATCACCCAGCCCAGGCGCCAGCCGGTCATGGCATGCGACTTGGACAGGCTGTTGACGATGGCGGTGCGCTCACGCATGCCCGCGAGGCTATCCGGCGAGAGATGCTCGCCATCGTGGATCAACTCGGCATAGACCTCGTCGGAGAGCAGCCACAGATCATGCTTGCGGCACAACGCGGCCAGTGCCTCCCAGTGGTCGCGGCTCAGCACCTGACCGGTGGGGTTGTGCGGACTGTTGAGCAGCAGCGCACGGGTGCGCGGCGTGACCGCGGCGGCGAACTCCGCGGGGTCGGGCTGAAAGTCGTTCGCCGCACGCAACGGCACGCGCACCAGGGTCGCCCCCGCGGCCTGCAGGGCCGCCTCGTAGGTCACGTACATCGGCTCGGGCACGATCACCTCGTCGCCGGGGTCGAGCACGCACTGCGCCACCGCATACAGGCCGCACTGCGCGCCGGCCATGACCGCGACATTGTCGGCCTGGGTATCCGGCGCGCCGCCGGTTTGGCGGTGCCGACGCGCGATCAACTCGCGCAGCCGGGCCTTGCCCTGTACGTCGGCATAGTGCGTGGCGCCGGCGCGCAGGCTGTCGACCGCGCTGTCGACGATCGGCGTCGGCGTGGCGAAATCCGGATCGCCCACCGAGAGGATGATGACATCGTCGCCCTCGGCCTGACGCGCCAGGGCCCGGTAGTGGATGTCCCAGGCGGCGGCACCTTCGCCGGCGATGCGCTGGGTCAGTCGAGAATACTGCATGCAAGCTCCTTGCTGGCGGTCGCCGTGCGTTACAGGCTGGCCTTGACGGCGGCCAGGCCGGGATCGCCGTCACGGGTGGTGACGCCTTCCAGGAAGTCGGCCAGTTCATCGGGGTGCGCTTGCAGCCATTCGCGGGCCACCGTCTCGAGCTCGCGCTCTTCCAGGCCGTATTCGCGAATGAAGTCGCTTTGTTGCTCGGCGGTCAGCACGAACTGGTCGAGCAGCCGCATGAGGTTGGGGTTGGCCTCGCTGAAGGACTTGGCGACGATGGTGCGCACGTCGCTGCGGCCCTGGTTCTCGCCATAGATGCCTTCAGGGTCGTCGAGGATATGCATGTCGAATTCCGGCACCATCCAGTGCGGCGTCCAGCCGTAGAAGGCGACCCAGCGCTTCTCGTCGTAGGCGCTGCGCACGGCGCTGAGCATCCCGGGGGTCGAGGACTCCAGCAGTTCCCAGTCGCCCAGGCCGTAGGTGTCGTTGCGTTTGGCGTCGTTGATGAAGTCGCTGACCGTCGAGCCCGACTCGATGGAATAGTAGCGGCCCTCGAAACGTTCGCGGTTCTCGGGATCGTCGAGCTGCTCGGCGCTGGTCACGCCGGCATCGAAGACATAGCCGGGGACCGCGAAGCCCATGCGCGCGCCGGTGACGTTGTTGCCCAGATCGACGATGGTGCCGTCGTCCATCGCGGCGTCGTAGCTGTCCTGCTGGGCGGGGAGCCAGCCGGCGAGGAAGACGTCGCTGTCGCCGGTTTGCAAGGTCTTGTAGCCCACCGTGCTGCTGAGCTCCTGGCGCTCGTTGGTATAGCCCAGCGGGGCCAGGATCTGCGCCATGATTTCGGTCTTGACCGTGACGCCGGGCCACGGCGGCGCGACGAAGGAGACCTGGGTGGCCTCGTCGGTGGCATGGGCGTGGGCTGCCAGGGGCAGCAGGGCAAGGGCGGCCATCAGCCGCGTGGTGGTGCGTCGCATGATGTCTCCTGGTGAATACGATGAATTCAAGCGGACCATCTGTCGGCCTCGACGTCGATCAGGGTCGGCCCCGGTGCCTGGCGCGACGCCTGAAGTGCCTGGTGCAGCGCGGTACGCGTCGAGACGCGCACGCCGTGGCAGTCCATCGACCGGGCCAGTGTCACGAAATCCGGCGCGGCAAGATCGACGCCGAGACGCGGCACATCCTGGGCGTCCATGTAGCGGCGGATCTCGCCATACCCCGCGTTGTTCCAGATCACGATCGCCAGGGGCACGCCGGCCTCGCGCGCGGTGGCGATTTCAGCGAGGGTGAACATGAGCCCGCCGTCTCCGACCAGCGCGATCACCGGCCGCTCGGGCACGCCCAGGGCCGCGCCCAGGGCGGCGGGCAGCCCGTAGCCGAGCGTGCCGTAGCCGGTGGCGGCGTTGAACCAGCGGCGTGGCGCGGGCATCTCGGCGATGAAGTTGCCGGCATATACCGGTCCGGTGGAGTCGCCGACGATGGTGGCGTCGGGCAATGCCTCGCGCAGGGTGTCGAGGAAGTCGGCATAGGGGGCGACATCGTCGGCGTCGCGCAGTGCCAGCGCCGCCCGGGTGTCGGCGACGCGGGCGGCGCCCTCGCGCGAGGCCTGATGGGGCAGGCGTTCGAGCAATCCCAGGACCACTTCTCCGACGTCGGCCAGCAGGGCGAGGTCGGTGGCGTGATTGCGCGCCAGCTGCTGGGCATCGATGTCCACGCGGATCAGCCGGCCATCGAGCCGGAAGCCGCCATCGAAGGTCAGGTCGTAGTCAGTCTCACCGAGTTCGGTGCCCAGTGCCAGCACCACATCGGCGTGGCGGGCGAGTTCGCGGCCGGCGGGCAGACTCGCGCAGGCGCCGAGGTCGAGCGGGTGATCGCATCCCAGCACGCCCTTGGCGTTGATGGTGGTCATGGCGGGAGCGTCGAGGCGTTCGACCAGGGTGCGTACCGCGTCGCCGGCAGCGACGCAGCCGCCCCCCAGCAGCACCAGCGGACGTTCGGCGTCGGCGAGCCAGTCGGCGGCCCAGGCCAGTGCGGCATCGGGAGCCGTCGGCGGAAAGACCTCGGCGATGCGCGGCCGGGTCTCGGGCGCGGGCAAGGCCATCACGTCGAGCGGGATTTCGATGTGCACGGGGCCGGGGCGGGCGCTCTTGAAGACGGCAAAGGCGCGTCCCAGCACCTCGGGCAGGGCCTCGGGCGTCTGCAGGGTATGGCTGAACACGCTGACCCCGGACAGGGTGTGTTGCTGATCGGGCAGTTCGTGCAGGCGGCCTTGGCCACGACCCAGGGTGTCGCGCCGATTGACGCTGGAAATTACCAGCATGGGGACCGAATCGGCGAGCGCCTGGCCCATGGCGGTGGCGATGTTGGTCATGCCCGGACCGCTGATGATGAAGCAGGCGGCCGGCTTGCCGGTCGCGCGGGCGTAACCGTCGGCCATGAAGCCGGCCCCTTGCTCGTGCCGCGGGGTCACGTGGCGCAGACCGCTGTCGGGCAGACCGCGATACAGCTCGACGGTATGCACGCCGGGGATGCCGAAGACGGTCTCGATGCCGTGAGCGACGAGCAGCTCGAGAAGGCGATGGGCGCACTGGGTCATGCCGGGTCCTCGACGCTGGTGGTTTCGCCGAATGGCGGGCGTGACATGACACGCTCGACCATGGGGATGAAGTCCTCGAGAGGCCGCGTGGGGTAGTCGGGATCGAAGGCGCACTGGTCCCACTCGTCGCAGAAGCGCACGGTGCGCGCGTAGGCAGGGTGATCGCGATAGGCCTCGCGCGCATGGGGATCCATGCCGTAGAAGGCGCGGTAGTGATACCCCTGGAACAGTTCGTGATGGCGAATCATCCACACATTGAGCGGATCGATGAAGGGTTCGAGGATCGCCGCGGCGATTTCCGCATGATTGGCGGGAGCCAGGTCGTCGCCGATGTCGTGGAGCAGGGCGCAGACCACGGTCTCCTCGTCGGCGCCCGCTTCCAGCGCGCGGGTGGCGGTTTGCAGGCAATGCTCGTAACGGTCGACGGGATAGCCGTGGGTATCGCCCTTGAGGCGCAGCAGGTGCTCGAGCACGCGTCGGCTGGCATCGTTCTGGTAGTGCTGGAAATGCGCGTCGATCAATGCCCAGTCGGCGCGGGTGCTTTCATCGAAACGGGTGAAGGTCGCCTGGTTCATGGGTTGACTCCTTGAGCGGTATGCGATGCGCCAGGCCGCGCGTTTCCAGCGAGCTGGGCGCCGAGCACGCGGCGCCGGCTGGCGGTACTGTCGCGATCCACATAGCCCTGGCGCAGGTGACGCACGCCCCCCTCGAGCTGGTACGCGGTGCGGCCGTGCAGCAGCCGATAGTTGTCCATGATCAGCATGTCGCCCGGCTCGAGCTTGAGGTGCACGGTCAATGCCTCGTCGGTGATCAGGCGATAGAACCGCTGACGCGCGGCGTAGTAACGCTCGAGCAGCGCCGCGTCGTGGGCCGCGATGCGCTCGGTGCGATTGGAGTAGCGCACGCGCGCCAGACGTCCTCGGCTGTCGAGTTCGATCAGCGGTCCCTCGCTTTCCAGGTCGGTGGTGGCGTCGGTGTAGCGGAAGCGTGGCGAGAGACGCGTCAGGCATGCGAAATCCTCGGGCGCCTCGGCCTTGAGACGCTGCGCCGCCATGAAGCCATCGGTCAGCGTGCTGTCGCCCCCGTCGGCGGCGTTGCTCAGGCAGTGCAGCCAGATATAGCCGGGGATCGGATCGCGATAGGGGTTGTCGGTATGCGGCTCGAGGCCTCGTTGCGTCATGGTGAGATCAAACGCGTTGGCCACCGACTTGACGTCGGCGATGCCGCCCCAGTTGGTGCGGCGCAACGGGCCGATACGGTCGATCAACGGCTGCATGCCGTCTTCCTCGCAGGGCACGCCGCTGACCTTGACGAAGCCGTAGCGGTGCAGGTCCTCGAGCATGGCCAGCAGGGCACCGTCGTCCTCGAGCGCCGAAGCGAAGGTCGCCTGGGGCAGCGAGTCGAGGCCGGCGTCCCACAGACGAAGGCCGGGCTCGACCTCGGCGTGATCGGCGTCGGTGTCGAGGAGCAGGTCGTTCAGGGCATAGGCCGTGGCGTGACCGTCGCTGAAGCGTACGTGCAGGGAGTCTGCCTCGCAGCTTGCGATCTCGGCGTGCAACGTCAGGGGCAGTTGTGCGGCCTCGATCAAGCGCTGTCCGGTGCGGGTGTCGAGCGTGGTGTCGTCCGGCGCCCGCTCGCGCAGCCAGAGGGCGGCGAATTCGCGACGCTGACCGGCGGCATGCAGGATCAGGCGGCGCCCCTCGTCCTTGAGTTCGACGTCGGCGGAAATGGACATGAACGGTGCTCTCCACTGCTGGCATGGATTCGTAATCGCTTGGCTCGCGGGCCAAGACATTTCCCTACCCTAGGCGGGTTGCAGGCAGGGTATTTGTACTAAATCGTCATTTAATAGATGATTTTCGCCATGAGTGAGCTCTCGACCACCGACTGGCCCTATCCACGTCCCGAGCAACCACCGGTCCCTCGGCCCGGAGAAGCGGCGCATACCGTGGATGTCTGGGTCGTGCCCAATTTCTCGATGCTGACATTGTTCTGCCTGCTCGAACCGCTGCGCGTGGCCAATCGGTTCGGGCGCACGCTCTTCGCATGGCGGCTATTGTCGGCGGACGGCGAGGCGGTGGTGGCCAGCAACGGGGTGCGCATCGAGGTGGACGGCCCCCTGGATGCGCATTGCCACGGCGAGCTGCTGATGGTGATCTCGTCCTATCAGCCGGAAGTCAGCGTGACCAGCGCCGAGCGCGCGGTGCTGCGCCACGTCGCGGCCCATGGCGGGCGTGTCGGCGGTCTTGATACGGCGCCTTTCATTCTGGCGCGGGCAGGGCTGCTCGATCACCATCGCGTGGCACTGCACTGGGAGAGCGTGCCGGCGTTCCGGGCGGAGTTTCCCCACATCGCCGTCAGCGAGGCGCGCTTCGAGTTCGCCGGACAGCGCCTGACCGGCTCGGGCGGGGCGGCAGGCATCGACATGATGCTGCAATGGATCGAACACGATTACGGGCCGGCGCTGGCCAATGCCGTGGGACGTCAGCTGGTGCACCAGCGCGTCTCCGAAGAAGAGGCCTGGAAGGCCGGCGCCGCGCGTACCCTGGAGGACTTGCCGCGTAGCGTGGTGCGGGCGCTGGCGGTGATGGAGGCTCACCTCGACCAGGTACTGCCGATGCCCGAGATCTGCCGCCTGGCGGGACAGTCGCAGCGTCAGCTGACGCGCCTCTTCGTGGCACATTTCGGAGAAACCCCCAAGCAGTGCTACCTGGGCATGCGCCTGGACTATGCGCGGCGCCTGCTCGCCGATAGCCGCTGCCGTGTCACCGAGGCCGCGCTGAGCAGCGGCTTCGTGCATCTGGCCCACTTCTCGCGCGCCTACCAGGCCCGCTTCGGCGAGCGCCCGAGCGTGACGGCCGAGCGCGGTACCGTGTGACCCTTGGCGGTGCCCCGAGCCGGGAAGGGCGCCGATCGATATAACCAGGAGTTTTCACGTAGCCCTTGTTTCTCCTCTTGCAAGTTATGTCGGGTTGGCTAGGATATTTCTCCGTCTCACCAACTCAGGAATGAAGACGACCGACAGACTGCCTTCTTTCGATGGGCGAGGACTGAACCTGATCACAAACCCAGGAGGTGATTGGATGTCAGTGCAAAGCGCATTTCGACATGAAGACGTGACATTCGGCAACGCGTTCGATGCGTACCCCACCCGCCTGAGCGATGCCACTGGTTCGCTTTGGCAAGACCGCAAGGATGCCGTGGTCAAGGGGCGCGCCGAGGATGGACCGCTGAGTCGCGACCAGCTGGCGCGTTTCGAGCGCGACGGCTTTTTGTTCGAACCCCATTTTCTGGCCGACGACGAGGTCGGTGAATTGCGCCGCGAGCTTGCCGCGCTGCTGGAGCGCGACGATTTCCGCGGCCGCGATTTCAGCATCACCGAGCCCGACAGCCAGGAGATCCGGTCGCTGTTTGCCGTGCACTTTCTCTCCGAGAGGTTCCGGCGCCTGGCCGAGGATCCGCGCCTGACCGGGCGGGCCCGCCAGATCGTGGGCGGTGACGTCTACGTGCACCAGTCGCGGATCAACTACAAGCCCGGTTTCCATGGCAAGGGGTTCAACTGGCACTCGGACTTCGAGACCTGGCACGCCGAAGACGGCATGCCGGAGATGCATGCGGTCAGTGCCTCCATCGTGTTGACCGACAATCATCACTACAACGGCCCGCTGATGCTGATCCCCGGGTCGCACAAGGTATTCGTGCATTGCCTCGGCGAGACGCCGGAGGATCATCACAAGCAGTCGCTGAAGAGCCAGGAGTTCGGCGTGCCCAGCCACGAGGCACTGCGACGCTTGATCGACGCCAACGGCATCGAGGCCCCGACGGGGGCGGCCGGCGGGCTACTGTTGTTCGACTGCAATACACTGCATGGCTCCAATGCCAACATGTCGCCCGATCCGCGCAGCAATGCCTTCTTCGTCTACAACCGGCGCGACAACGCCTGTCACGCGCCGTACGGGGCCAAGCGGCCGCGGCCGTCCTTCCTGGCGCACGCGCCGGATGAGGTCTGGACACCGGACACGCATTGACGCCATGCCATGACAGGCGATCAAGAGGCCTCCCCGGAGGTCGCAGTGTGAAGCGCCGGCGGTCGCGTTAGACTCGAGTCTTCGCGCCACGGCGCTTTTTGATTGCCAAGGAGTCTGCATGTCCATCCCGGCCCAACCGTTCGTGACTCGCCTGGCCGATGGCGGTGTCTTTCCCCATATGCTGGGCAAGATCGTCTGCGTGGGGCGCAACTACGCCGAGCACGCCCGCGAACTCGACAACCCGGTGCCCAGCGCGCCGCTGCTATTCATCAAGCCTGCCACCAGCGCGGTGCCCATGGCACATGACATCGCTGAGCCATTCACGCGTGGCGAGGTGCATTTCGAGACGGAGCTGGCGCTGCTGATCGGCAAGCGTCTGAGCGGGGCGAGTGCCGAAGCCGCGCAGCAAGCGGTCGCGGGCCTCGGGCTGGCGCTGGACCTGACGCTGCGCGACGTGCAGTCGCAATTGAAGGAACAGGGGCACCCCTGGGAAATCGCCAAGGCCTTCGACGGGGCCTGTCCGCTGTCACCGTTCGTGGCGTTGCACGAGGTGCCCGACTGGGCGGCATTGCGCTTCACGCTGGATATCGACGGCGAGCGCCGTCAGACCGGCGAGACGCGTGACATGCTGTTCGCGATCCCCGAGTTGCTGGCCGAGATGTCGCGCCACTTCACGTTGCAGCCCGGCGATGTCGTGCTCACCGGGACGCCGGCCGGTGTGGGCCCCTTGCCGCGCAACGCGCGCTTGTCGCTGCAGGCCTCGTTCGGGCTGGAGGTCTCCACCCGAACGCGGTGACCGGCGAGTCACTCCAGGTAGGTATAACCTTCCAGGCCGGCGGCCAGATCGTGCATGAACTCGTCGCGCTGGGTGTCGCTCAAGGCGCTGTCCTGAAGCTGTCGGGAGAGACGCTGGCGCAGCTCATCGGCATCGAAGTTCACGTAGCCCAGTACATCGGCGACGGTGTCGCCATGCTGGCGGTGACTGAGCCGCCAGTGGCCGTCGGCGTCCAGCGTGGCGTCCACGGCGTCGGTATCGCCGAACAGGTTGTGCAGGTCGCCGAGGATTTCCTGGTAGGCGCCGACCAGGAACAGCCCCAGCAGCTTGTCCTCGTCGTCCTGCCACTCGGGGAGCGGCAATGTCGCTTCCAGCCCCTGGCCGTCGACGTAGCAATCGATGCGGCCGTCGCTGTCGCAGGTGATGTCCTGAATCACGCCACGCCGTGTGGGCGGACGGTCGAGGCCGGTGAGCGGCAGTACCGGAAATACCTGGTCGATGCCCCAGACGTCGGGTACCGACTGGAACAGCGAGAAGTTGACGAAGAGCTTGTCGGCGAGCTTCTCGGCCAGTTCGTCGGCGATCTCGCGGTGCGCGCGGTTGCGCGGGTCGAGCCGGCCGCGCAGCCGTTGGCAGGCAGCGACATACACGGCTTCACCTTCGGCGCGCGCCTCGAGGCTCGCCAGCCCCAGCACGAAACGGTCCTGCAGTTCGCCGATGGCCTGCACCACGTCATGATAGGCCTCGGCGAGGCCGCGCGGCTCCTGCGCGGTATCCAGCTTGGCATAGACGCGCCATAACTCGTCGAGCTCGGCGTCGCCTTCCAGACGGCGCTCGGGGGGCGTGTCGCTGAGACGCTCCTCGCCGATGACGTTGGTGATCAGCACTGCGTGGTGCGCGGTCAATGCACGTCCCGATTCGGAGATCAGGTGCGGGTGCGGGAGGTTCTCGGCATCGCAGATCTGGCGGAAGGCCCAGACCACGTTGCTGGCATATTCGTGCATCGAGTAGTTGATCGAGCAGAAGCTGCGCGACCGGGTGCCTTCGTAGTCGACGCCCAGTCCGCCACCGACATCGACGGTGTCCACCGGGGCGCCCAGGGCGCGCAGGCTCTGGTAGAACCGGGCGCATTCGCGCAGGCCGCGCTGGATATCGCGGATGTTGGCGATCTGCGAACCGAGATGGAAGTGCACCAGCTGCAGGCTGGCAAGCGCGCCGGCGTCGTCCAGCCGCTCGACCACGTCGAGGATCTGGCTGGCGGTGAGTCCGAACTTGGATTTCTCGCCGCCGGTGTTCTGCCACTTGCCCTTGCCCACCGAGGACAGGCGGGCGCGCAGTCCGATGCGCGGCGTCACGTCGAGCCGCCGGGCCTCCTCGAGGATCAGGGTGAGCTCGGAGTGTTTTTCGACCACCAGGTAGACGCGGTGGCCGAGCTTCTCGCCCATCAGCGCCAGGCGCACGTATTCGCGATCCTTGTAGCCGTTGCAGACGATCAGCGAGGGGCCGTCGCCGGAAAGCGCGAGTACCGCGAGCAGTTCCGGCTTGCTGCCGGCCTCGAGCCCGACGCGGCCATGGCCGCGTGCCTGGGTGGCGAGGATTTCCTCGACCACGCGACGCTGCTGGTTGACCTTGATGGGATACACGGCGGTGTAGCCGCCATGATAAGCCTCGTCGTGCATGGCGCTGTCGAAGGCGCCGCACAGCCGTTCGACCCGGTCATGCAGGATGTCGGTGAAACGCACCAGCACCGGCAGGCGCAGGCCGGCGCGACGCAATTCCTCGACCAGGGCATTGAGCGGCAGGGCGGGGCCGCCGCGCTCGTCGCCGCGAGGGCACACGACGGCATGGCCGGCATCGTCGACATCGAAGTAGCCGCTGCCCCACTGATCGATGTTGTAGGTGCGGCGGGCCTGAACGGCGGGCGAGGTCATGGCGCACTCCTGGGCGGGCCGGCGCGGCCCGGTGAACGAACGGGCTGGCATTATGCCGCCCGCGTGCGGGGCTGCAAAGAGGCGCCGGCGTGCTCAGTGAAGGAGAAACAGCACCACCAGAGTGGCGGCGCTGGCCATGCCGAGGGTTGCCAGCGTCTCGCCGTTCAAGGCGTCGGCCCATGGCCTTCCGCCGCAGGATTCGGAAGCCGGGAGCGTCTCGCCGTCGCCGGGACGGCAGGCACGCCCCAGCAAGCCCGTGCCCAGGGCAAAGATGACGAGCAGGGCGATCACGGGACCCTGCGACATCAAGGCCAGGCTGGCGAACGCCAGGGCCAGCGAGGCACCCGCCCGGCGCATGCCGTGCAGAAGGCTCGACATGCCGTTGCGGGCGGGCGAGACAGCGGTGAGGCGGCGGATGAAGGTCGACATAAGGAGGCTCCCTCGGTGGGCGTGGCGGCGTGCCCCGCCTTCGATGACGCCTCTACCTTATGCCGGGTTTCTTAAAGAATGCTTACGCTGGCGTCATGTCGACGACACCGGCGCCGGCAGAGGCGGTGCGCCATGCGCGAGCCGGGTCAGCAGGAGACGACGATACTCGCCGGGATCCTTGGGCGTCAGGTCGTGCGCGGGCGGATCGACATAGACCACCAGCAGTCGCGACAGCCAGTATCGCAGTGCCGTCATGCGCAGCATCATCGGCCACAGCTCGCGCTCGGTCGCGGTCAGCGGGCGGCGAGCCTGGTAGGCCGCGAGCAGGGCCGTGTAGCGTTCCCGGTCGAGGTGACCGTCCGCGTCGCTGGCCCAGTCGTTGACGACGATGGCGAGGTCGAAGAGCAGATCGCCCGTGCAGCCGTTGTAGAAATCGATGATGCCGCCCAGCCGGTCGCCGTCGAAAAGGGTGTTGTCGCGAAACAGGTCGCCATGGATCGCGCCCTGGGGGAGCGGCGAGGCATCGCCGAACGCGACCTGGTAGGCGTCGATCTCGTCGCCCATCAGGCGCTGGTCGTCCGCGGCGAGATAGCTCATGACCTTGTGCTGCGCGCTGGCCAGCCAGTGCAGGTCCCGGGGATTGGGAC
Source organism: Chromohalobacter sp. (assembly GCF_039830575.1). Classification (NCBI taxonomy): domain Bacteria; kingdom Pseudomonadati; phylum Pseudomonadota; class Gammaproteobacteria; order Oceanospirillales; family Halomonadaceae; genus Chromohalobacter; species Chromohalobacter sp. The sequence continues at coordinate 43,117 of NZ_JBDOOX010000006.1, forward strand.
GCTGGCCCTCGAAACGCTGGGACACCTTGTGCATGCGCCCCAGAGCGTCGCCGAGGGCATGACACTGGGCGAGCGTGGGCGCTTCGGGGTGTCGCCCGGGCAGGCGTGGAAACAGCAGGGCCGGGCGTTCGGCGAGTTGCTGCAGGGCAACGCCGTCACGGTCGTGAACGGGCCCCGGTACGGGCAGGCGGTGCTCGGCGAGATAGTCGAGCAGCGCCACGAAGAAGGGCAGCTCGTCGCTTTCCCCTTGTTCGAAGAGCGTGAGCACGAAGCGGTCGCGGTCGGTGGTGACGAAGAAGGTGGAGTTCTCCGTGCCGCTGGGAACGCCTTCCAGCGCGCGTAACGCGCCCACGTCGAAGCGCTCGAGAAAGCTCGCGACCTGCGTCTCGGTCAAAGGAGTGAATACGGCCATGTGTCTCTCGCCCGGGTTGCCAAGCGCGCTATTGTAGCGGCTTGGCGCAGGCAGTCCTACCGCCGGGTTTCGGGGCCATCGTGTGGCGCGGCCGGGCGCTCAGTCCCCCGTGACCCAATCGGGGACCTCGAGGTCGGCGCTGTCGCTGTGCTCGAAGTTGCCGTCGCCGTCGTCGTCCACCAGGTAGTAGGCACTACCGTCGCGAGGCATGATCTCGATGGCATAGAGTTTGCCGTTGACGCGGTATTCCTTGATGGTGCGCGCGTCGTCCTGGCGCACGGTGATCTCGGGTTGCTGCGCGACGACCGGGGGCGCGATGACCCCGAGGCAAAGGCCCAATATCAGCGGGGGCAGTATTCGTGAGCGCTGCATGTCGATCTCCTCGGCGGGTGGGGGAGCGCGTGGTGCGCCCCGATTGGCCCATGAGGTCGGGATGAGGGAATTATCCCACAATCCGTCGGGTGCGCCCATGTGAAAGCGGGTTTCGCCTGACGCTGCGCAACGCCTTGCGTATCATGGTGGCATCGCGAATTTCCAATGGATGCTGATGTCATGGCCAATACGCCCCCCATCGTTCTCGTCGACGGCTCGTCGTATCTGTATCGGGCTTTTCATGCCTTGCCGCCGCTGACCACGTCCAAGGGGAACCCCACCGGGGCGGTGAAGGGCGTGCTCAACATGCTCAAGAGCCTGATCAAGCAGTATCCACAAAGTCCCATGGCGGTGGTCTTCGATGCCAAGGGCAAGACCTTCCGCGACGACATCTACGCCGAGTACAAGGCGCACCGTCCGCCGATGCCCGACGATCTGCGCCCGCAGGTCGAGCCCCTGCACGACTGCATTCGCGCGCTGGGCCTGCCGCTGTTGTGCATCGAGGGCGTCGAGGCCGACGACGTGATCGGCACCCTGGCACGCCAGGCCACCGAGGCGGGGCGCGACGCGGTGATTTCCACCGGTGACAAGGACATGGCGCAGCTCGTCAATGCCCACATCACGCTGGTCAACACCATGAAGGGCGAGACGCTCGACGTGGCCGGCGTCGAGGAAAAATTCGGCATTCCGCCGTCGCTGGTCATCGACTTCCTGGCCCTGATGGGCGACAAGGTCGACAACATCCCCGGCGTGCCCGGCGTCGGCGAGAAGACGGCGCTCGGCCTGCTGCAAGGCATGCAGGGCGGGCTGGACACCATCTACGCCGATCTCGAGCGTGTCACCACGCTGTCGTTTCGCGGCGCCAAGACGATGCCCAAGAAGCTCGAGGCCAACCGTGAGCAGGCCTTCCTGTCGTATCAACTGGCCACCATCAAGACCGATTGCGAGCTGCCGGTGGGGCTCGATGACCTGGATATCGCGCACCCCGACCGCGAGGCGCTCAAGACGCTGTACACCGAGCTGGAATTCAAGAACTGGCTGAACGAGCTGCTCGAGGGGCGCGACGAGGGCGTCGACGATGTCGGTTCGGGCGATGCGGTGGATGCCGCGCAGGGGCCCGTGGCGAGTACTGCCGAGGCGACGTCGCGCACGGATCACGTCATCGTCACCCGCGAGGCCTTCGATGCTTGGCTTGCGCGCCTGGGCGAGGCGGACATCTTCTGCTTCGACCTGGAAACCACCAGCCTCAATTACATGGAGGCCGATATCGTGGGAATCGGCCTGTCGCTGGACGCCGGCGAAGCGGCCTACATCCCGGTGGCGCACCGCTATCTCGACGCTCCCGAGCAGCTCGACCGCGCGTCGGTGCTCGCCGCGCTCAAGCCGCTCTGGGAAGACCCCGCCAAGGCCAAGATCGGCCAGAACCTCAAGTACGACATTTCCGTCCTGGCACGCTACGACATCGAGGTCGCGGGACGGCTCGAGGACACCATGCTGGCATCCTACGTGCTCAATGCCACGGCGACGCGGCACGACATGGACTCGCTGGCGCTCAAGTACCTCGGCGAGAAGACCATTTCCTTCGAGGAGATCGCCGGCAAGGGGGCCAAGCAGTTGACCTTCGACCAGATTGCACTGGAGCAGGCTGCCCCCTACGCCTGCGAGGACGTCGACATCACCTTGCGGCTGCACCGGGAACTGCGCCCGCGCGTGGATGGCGAGGGCCGGCTGGCGGCGGTGCTGGACGACATCGAACTGCCCCTGGTGCCGGTGCTCTCGCGCATGGAGCGCAACGGCGTGGCACTGGATGCCGAGCGCCTGCACGCGCAGAGCCGCGAGCTGGAGAAGCGCCTGCGGGAACTGGAAACCCGCGCCTATGAGCTGGCCGGACGCGAGTTCAATCTCGGCTCGCCCAAGCAGCTCGGCGAGATTCTCTTCGATGAGCTCAAGATCCCGGTGATCAAGAAGACGCCCAAGGGCGCGCCCAGCACCGCCGAGGCGGTGCTCGAGGAACTGGCGCTGGATTACCCCTTGCCCAAGGTGATCATCGAGCATCGCGGCTTCGCCAAGCTGAAGTCGACCTACACCGACAAGCTGCCGCAACTGGTCAATGCCACCACGCGGCGGCTGCATACCAGCTATCACCAGGCCGTGACGGCCACCGGGCGCCTGTCGTCGTCCGACCCCAACCTGCAGAACATTCCCATCCGTACCGAAGAAGGCCGCAAGATCCGCCAGGCCTTCGTCGCGCGCCCCGGCTACCGCATCGTCGCTGCCGACTATTCGCAGATCGAGCTGCGCATCATGGCGCATCTTTCCGGCGACAAGGGACTGCTCGATGCCTTCGCCGAAGGACGCGACATCCATACCGCCACCGCGGCGGAAGTGTTCGGCGTGGCGCTCGACGCCGTCAGCGGCGAGCAACGGCGCAGCGCCAAGGCCATCAACTTCGGTCTGATCTACGGCATGAGCGCCTGGGGACTGGGGCGCCAGCTGCACATCGAGCGCAATCAGGCGCAGACCTACATCGATCGCTACTTCGATCGTTACCCCGGCGTGGCGCGCTTCATGGAACGCATTCGTGCCCAGGCCGCCGACGACGGTTACGTCGAGACGGTCTTCGGACGTCGCCTCTATCTGCCCGAGATCAATGCCCAGAACCGGACCCGGCGTCAGGCTGCCGAGCGCACCGCCATCAATGCGCCGATGCAGGGGACCGCCGCCGATATCATCAAGCTGGCGATGATCGATGTCGACCGCTGGTTACGCGAAGGCGACTTCGACGCCTGGATGGTGATGCAGGTTCACGACGAACTGGTCTTCGAGGTCAAGGAGGCGCAGGTCGATGCCTTCACCGACGCCGTTCGCCAGCGCATGGAAGGCGCCGCCAAGCTCGACGTGCCGCTGACCGTCGAAGCCAACGCCGGTGACAACTGGGACGAAGCGCATTGAGAGCGGGCCCACGGCGATGCCGGGGCCCGGTGGTGGCAGGTCGCGGCGCGGGGCTCAACGCCAGCCGACGCGATCGAAGATGCGGATGGCCTCGGGGTTGTGTTCGCCCAGGGCGTTGATGTTGAGGGCGTCTCGCTTGAAGTCGCCCCATGTCGCGAGAGTGCCGTCGACCTCGACGCCGTCGACGACGGGGAACTCGTGATTGCCGGCGGCGAACAGGCGCTGGGCCTCGTCGGAAGCGAGGAACTCCAGGAAGCGGATGGCGTTGTCCCGATTGGGAGCATCCGCCACCACGCCGGCGCCGCCGACGTTGACGTGGGCGCCGCGTCCGTCCTGGTTGGGCAGCAGGATCTCGACGCTTTCGGCGGCCTCACGGTCACTGGCGTCATCGGACTCGAGCAAGCGCACGTAATAGTAGTGATTGGCGACGGCGATATCGCACTCGCCGCTGGCCACGCCGCGAATCTGATCGGTATCGCCGCCCTCGGGATCGCGCGCCATGTTGTCGACGACGCCCTGGGCCCAGGCCTCGGCGTCGTCCATGCCGTGGTGGGCGATCATCGAGGCGAGCAGGGACTGGTTGTAGATGTTGTTCGACGAGCGAATGCAGATATCGCCCTCGAAACGCGGGTCGGCGAGATCTTCGTAGCGTTTGAGGTTCGCCGGATCGACATCGTCGGGATCGTAGAAGATCGCTCGCACGCGCTGGCTGAAGCCGAACCACTTGCCTTCCGGATGACGCATGGCGTTGGGCAGTCGCTCGTTCAGCACATCGGACTCGATGCCCTGGAAAACGCCTGCCTGCTCGGCGCGCCACAGGCGGCCGGCGTCGACGGTCAGCATGATGTCCGCGGGGCTGGCGGCGCCTTCGCGACGGATCCGCTCGATTAGCTGGTCCGAATCCCCTTCGAGTATGTTGACGTCGATGCCGGTTTTCTCGGTAAAGGCGTCGTAGAGAGCCTGGTCGGAATCGTAATGGCGCGCGGAGTAGATGTTGACCTCTTCGGCCAGGGCGTCCCCGGCGAAGATGGCGCCGGCGAGCAGTGCGGTGGCCGGTAAGGCGAGTGGGCGTTGCGGCATGCGATATCCCCTTGTGGTATGATTAGTAATGATAATAAGTCGTATTAGCGAGTGTATTGAAGCCCAATCGGATGGCGGCGTCAATTCACAGTGTTTAATCATCGTTTAACGACAGGCGGTGACCGGTTGCGTCAGGCCCATGTGGCTGCCGATCGCCTCATCGCTTGACGTCCTTGGGCCCTTGACCATGAATCAACCGTTCAATGCCTCCCGCACATGCACTGCCGCGTCGGTTTCTCCTCGTCTGGACGTGCGCCGGCTGCACCATCGTTATGCCGAGCATGTCGCCGTGGAAGAGGTCAGTCTCGAGGTGATGCCGGGTGAAGTGGTGTGCCTGCTGGGGCCGTCGGGCTGCGGCAAGACAACGGTGCTGCGCCTCGTGGCCGGTCTCGAACGTTTGCAGCATGGCGAACTCTACCTGGGAGGCGAGGCGCTCAGCACGGTCGGTGGCCGTCATGTGCCTCCCGAGAAGCGCAGCGTCGGCCTGGCGTTTCAGGAAGCGGCGCTGTTTCCTCACCTCAGTGTGCTGGACAACGTCGCCTTCGGCCTGGATGGCCTGCCGGCGTCACAGCGGCGCGCCCGCGCCCGCCACTGGCTCGATCAGCTGGGCATGGCGGCCCGCGCCGAAAGCTATCCGCACCAGTTGTCGGGCGGACAGCAGCAGCGCGTGGCCCTGGCCCGCGCCCTGGCGCCGTCGCCGCAGCTGATGCTGCTGGACGAGCCATTCTCCAGTCTCGATGCGCGCCTGCGCGAACAGATTCGCGACGATACCCTGCATGCGCTCAAGCAGGGAGAAGCCGGGACGCTGCTGGTGACGCACGACCCCGAGGAGGCGATGTTCATGGCGGATCGCATCGCCCTGATGCGCGAGGGGCGCGTGGTGCAGTGGGGGACGCCCTATCAGTTGTACTGCCAGCCGCAGGACCCTTTCGTGGTGACGTTTTTCGGTGCCGTCAACGAGTGGTCAGGCGACGTCCGCAACGGTGCCGTGGCGACACCGGCGGGTGCGGTGGCGGCGCCGACGCTTGCCGAGGGCGCGCGGGCACGCGTGATGATTCGCCCGGAGGCGATCCGTGTGACGCCGTTCGCTCACGCCGCCAGCGCGGTGGAGACGTCTGCGCCCCGGCAGGCCCGCGTGGTCATGGCCAAGCTCCTGGGACGCAGCAGCCTGCTGCACCTGGCCGCAGCCGATGGCGGGGGTGGCGAGGTGCATCTGCACGCCCAGGTGCCTGGCGTTTTCCTGCCGGATGTCGGCACGTCGCTGGCCTTGGAGCTGGATGCTTCACAGTGCTTCGCGTTTCCCGCCTGAGGCCCCGGGGCGCGCGTGGCGAATTGCTCGACTGAGCAGGATGACGGGAATGACGCCGACCAGGACGATGGCCAACGATGACGAGGCGGCCTCCGCCAGGCGCTCGTCGGCGGCCAGGTTGTGCGCGCGTACCGCCAGGGTGTCGAAATCGAAGGGGCGCAGGATCACCGTCGCGGGCAATTCCTTCATGACATCGACGAAGACCAGCAGCAGGGCCGCCCACAGGCTGCCTCTCATGAGCGGGGTATGAACGCGCCGGAGGGTGCCGCCGGCGGTCTGGCCCAGCGTGCGGGACGCCGCATCCATGCCGGGGGTGACCTTGGCCAGGCTCGCTTCCACGGTATTGAACGATACCGCCAGAAAGCGCACGACATAGGCATATATCAAGACGAAGGCCGTCCCGCTCAGTATCAGACCGGTCTCAATGCCGAGCTGCCCGTTCAACCAGGCATAGAGGTGGCGGTCGACCCAGGTGAGAGGGATCAGAATCCCCACCGCGACGACCGAGCCGGGCACGGCATAGCCCATGGCGGCGATGCGCGTGGCCGTCCGGGTGGTGCGGCCGGGATGCAGGCGCACGCCATAGCTGAGCACGAGCGCGAGGCCCACGGCGACCAGTGCCGCGAGGGCCGCGAGCATGAGGCTGTTGCCGGCGTAGTCCAGGAACCGAGCGCCGAGAACGTCATCGCCCGTCTCCAGGGCGAGGTCGGCGAGAATGACGCCGGGCAGCACGAAGCCGATGCCGATGGGCAAGGCACAGGCGAGGCAGGCGCCCCAGGCATGCCAGCCGCGGAGGGTGAACTCCGGCAATTGGCGATAGCGGCCGGTAGTGTGGAAGTATCGACGGCGGCCGCGCGAGAGGCGTTCCAGGGCGACCACGATGATCACGAAGGCCAGCAGGCAGGCGGCCAGTTGCGCGGCGGCGACGGGTTCGCCCATGCCGAACCAGGTGCGATAGATCCCCGTGGTGAAGGTGTCCACGCCGAAGTACTGCACCGCGCCGAACTCGTTGAGCGTTTCCATCAATACCAGGGAGACGCCGCCGATGATCGCCGGTCGCGCCAGTGGCACGGCGACCGTCGTGAACAGTCGCCAGGGGCCACGCCCCAGCGTGCGTCCCACATCCAGCACGCAGGCCGACTGTTCGAGGAATGCCGCGCGGGTGAGCAGGTAGACGTAGGGATAGAGCACCAGGGTGATCAGCAGCGTGGCGCCGCCCAGCGAGCGGATATTGGGAAAGACGTAGTCCCCGTGGCCCCAGCCGAAGAGCGCGCGCAGTTCGCCTTGCAGGGGGCCGGCGTACTGCAGGAAGTCGGTATAGGCGTAGGCGATGACGTAAGTGGGCACGGCCAGGGGCAACAGCAGCGCCCACTCGAAGACGCGGCGGCCTGGAAAGCGGCACATGGCGATCAGCCAGGCGGTACCGGTCCCGATGACGGTCGTGCCGATGCCGACGCCCAGCGCCAGCCAGAGGGTGTTGGTGAGGTACCCGGTGAGCACGGTATCCGCGAGATGCGCCCAGATCGCCCGCGAGGGAATCAGCACGTGCACCAGGACCGTGATGACCGGCAGGGCCACGCTCAGCGCAACGCCGAGCGTCACCAGGGTCCAGGGGTCGACATGCCGACGGTGTCGGGAACGGAAGAAGAAGGCCGGTCGGCTACCGAAGAGTGGCATGTCACGTTCCTTTGGCGGGCGGCGATGAGATGCGGGTGAGACTCGCTGACAACCGCGAATGCTATCATCTTCTCTGCATGGCGACATCGCCCAGCGGGTGCGGAGGTGTCGTTTCGTCGGCGTGTCCTCAAGCGTCGTCGGGGCAAATTAGTGTATCCTACTCGCCCCTGTAGTCCGCCCGGTGAACGCGAGTTATGAAAATCAAGAAGCGACTTTATACGGCGCTGGCACTGGTCGTGTTGGTGGTGCTGGCATTGGTGTGGGGCGTGCACTGGTGGCAGACGGGCCGTTTCTTCGAAGAGACCGACAACGCCTACGTGCACGCCGACAGCGTGGCGGTGCGCGCCGAAGTCACGGGGCGCGTGGCCGAGGTGGCGGTCGCCGACAACCAGCGGGTCGCAGCCGGCGATATCCTGGTGAAGCTCGATCCCAGCGATGCCAAGTCACAGCTGGCCCAGGCGCAGGCGTCACTGGCCGTGGCCCAGGCCAATGCCGTGAGTGCCGCGCGTCAGGTCGAGCAGCAGCAGGCGGCGATCGAGGAGGCCCAGGCCCGGGTGACGTCGGCACAGGCCGATGTCGAGCAGGCACGTCTTCATCTCGAGCGCTCGCAACGCTTGGCGGAAAAGAACTACGCCTCACAGCAGGAATATCAGGACGACCAGGCGGCGTTGCAGGTCGCGGAGGCGACGCTGGCGGCGCGACGCGCCACGCTGGCATCGTCGCGCAAGCAGCTCGATGTGCTGAACGCCGAGCGCGACAGTGCCGAGGCCAACATCGAAGCCGCCCGTGCGGACCTGGACAACGCGCGCCACCAGCTCGACAAGACGCGTCTGAGGGCACCGGTGGCGGGCGTGATCGGCAACAAGACGGTCGAGGTGGGAACACTGGCGCAGCCGTCGCTGACGTTGATGCACCTGGTTCCCATCCGCTCGGCGTATGTCGTCGCCAACTACAAGGAAACCCAGACGGCGCGGATGCGGCCGGGACAGCCGGTCTCGCTGCATGTCGATGCATATCCCGATATCGCCTTCGAGGGCGTCGTCGACAGCCTGGCGCCGGCCACGGGCTCGCGTTTCAGTCTGCTGCCGAATGACAACGCCACCGGCAACTTCAACAAGATCGTGCAGCGGGTGCCGGTGCGCATCCGTGTGACGGGGCCGGAAGAAGCCCTGGGACGCCTGCGCGACGGCCTCTCGGTGGTGCCAACGGTGGATACGCGCGACCTCGACCCCGAGGACGACGCCTGACATGGCGGAGGCGGTGACCGATACGGCGTCAGGGCCCCGGGAGGCACCTTCGCGGCGCACGCAACTGGGCTTCGTGGCCGCCGTGTTCGGCATGTTCATGGCGATTCTGGACATCCAGATCGTCGCCAGTTCCCTCAACGAGATCCAGGCCGGGGTCTCGGCCAGCGCCGACGAGATCTCCTGGGTCCAGACATCGTATCTGATCGCCGAGATCATCATGATCCCGCTGTCGGGGATGCTGACACGGATCCTTTCCACCCGGGTGGCGTTCGTGGTCTCGTGCCTGGGCTTTACCCTGGCAAGCCTGGGCTGTGCCATGGCCAACTCCATCGAGTCGCTGATCGTGCTGCGCGCGATTCAGGGCTTCATGGGCGGAGCGATGATCCCCATTGCCTATGCCATCAGCTTCAGTGTCTTCCCGCGGCGCATGATGGGCTCGGTGCAGGCCGTGATGGGGCTGGTGGCGACCCTGGCACCGTCGGTGGGCCCGACCGTGGGCGGTTACATCACCGAGTTCGCGAGCTGGCACTGGCTGTTCCTGGCCAACGCGGTGCCCGGCGTTCTGGTGTCGCTGGCGGTATGGCGGTTGCTGGACATCGATCGTCCCGATCGGCGTGCCCTGCGGCATCTGGACCTCATCGGGCTGGCCCTGCTGGCGCTCTTCCTGGGCACGCTTGAGTTTTCGCTCGAAGAAGGCCCCGGTGACGACTGGTTCGCCAGTCGCACGATCCTCATCGCTGCCTTCGTCTGCGCGCTCGCGTCGCTGGGGTTCTTCTGGCGGACCCTGCGCCACCGCCATCCGATCGTCGATTTGCGCGCCTTCGCCAACCTCAACTTCGCCGTGGGGGCGTGGCTGGGGTTCGTGGTAGGCATCGGGCTCTATGGCCTGGTCTATCTGCTGCCGTTGTTCCTGGGCAATGTGCGAGGCTATTCGGCGCTGCAGATCGGTGAGGTCATGATCGTGACCGGGGTGGCGATGTTCCTGACCGCTCCCCTGGTGGGGCGCGCTTCCGACAAGGTCGACCTGCGGGTGCTGCTGTTGCTGGGCATGACGCTGACCGGCATCGGCACCATCATGAATGCCAACCTGACCGCCGAGGCCGGGTTCGACGCGTTCTTCTGGCCGCAGGTGGTGCGCGGCGTGGGCCTGGTGATGTGCCTGATTCCCACCTCGCGTATCGCCTTCGGCACCTTGCCGCCGAGCGAGGTCGGCAACGCCAGCGGCCTGTTCAACGTGATGCGCAACCTGGGCGGCGCGGTGGGGCTGGCGCTGCTGGACACGATCCGCGACTGGCGCGAGGACTACCACTGGAACCAGTTGATTCCCGCCATCGACAGCGGTCGCGAGGTGGTCAATGCCACCCAGGCGCAATATCAGCAGCTGCTGGCCGCCACCGGCGACCCGCAGACCGCCTCCCTCGGCATGCTGTCGCGGACCCTGCTCGAGCAGGCCATGGTCATGGCCTACAACGATATTTTCCTGTGGCTGGGCATGCTGTATCTACTGGTGGCGCCGTTGATCCTGCTGTTGAAACGTCCCGCTCACGCCTGACGGCGCGGCATGCCGCGGTGACCGGCGGCTAGTAATGGGGCGGGATCTCGTCGTGTGGGGCCGGTGCGCTGTCGTCGCCCAGCGTCTCGACGTTCTGGCGCAGGTCGCGCAGACGTTCGCGGAGCAGGGCGTTGGTGCGCTCGAGGTGCGCCACCCGCCGGTCCTGCGCGGTCAATGCCCGGTCCAGCGTATCCAGCCAATCTTCCTGATAGGCCAGACGTGTCTCGAGGGCATCGAGGCGGTCGCGCGTGGCCTCGTCGGTCATGCTAGAATCTTTCGACGGTGTGTCACCGTTCATTTATGACACCTTATGCAATGTGTTCGAAAACGACGTTGTGTTCGAAAATATCGTGTTCAATGGCGTGGCGCATTCGCTACGCACTCCATGTCGGCTCCACGAGCGCCCCGGCGCTCAGGAGCGTTTCCGTCGGACAACAAGAGATATCGAGGTCCATGAATCGTAAGATATTCCTACGTTGCAGTCTCATCAGTGTCCTGTTGGCCATTCCATCCCCACTGTTGATCGCCCTTTTCGTGACGCTGACCGGTAGCGTGCTGGAGTTTTCCCTGCTGCTCGAAGCCGATGGTCTCGCCATCGCCTACAGCGCCACGGCGCTGGCCGTCTTCGCGCTGCTGCTGCTGGGGACCCTGTGCACGCAGATGCTCGCGCCGCAATCGACGCAGTTGGCGCACCTGGCGGAGCTGGAAAACGACGATCGCGAGATCGGCGAGGTGAAATGGTTCAACGTCAACAAGGGCTACGGTTTCATCACGCGTGATAGCGGCGAAGATGTGTTCGTGCATTTTCGTGCCATTCGCGGCAAGGGGCATCGCACCCTAGCGGAAGGCCAGAAGGTTCGCTATCACGTCGTCGAGAACGAACGCGGCCTGCAGGCCGATGACGTGACCGTGATTTCCTGAGCGGACACTTTTCTTACCTGCCCTGACGACGCCCCGCCTTGCCCAGGCGGGGCGTCTTGCGTTGCGGCGCCTTATTGGCCCTGATCCGGCCAGTGGATGGCGCCTTCCTCGCCATCCGCGCGTACCTGCCAGAAGCGGTCCGGCTCATCGCCGGGCTGCCAGCCGCCCAGCGAACAGCGTACCTCGCAGCCCAGTGTCCGAGCGGCGGCACGGGCGCAATCCACGTCGCGCGGCCAGGGCGTATGCGGGCTGTCGAACCACAGGCTGGCAAAGCCATCGGCGGCGTTTTCCACCAGCAGGATGGGGATCTCGCTGGCCGCATGACGGGCACGGGCCCGCCACTGATGCTTGCCGCGCTTGACCAGCGGGGACGGTGCCTCGAGGTGCTCGTCGAGCCACTGCTGAATGGCCTCGATGTCGGTCTTGGCCAGATAGATCTCGATATCGGGATAGCGCTCCACGGCGGACCTCAGGTGAACAAGCGTTGCATGATGGTCGCATAGAGACGGCTCAGCGTCTCCAGGTCGGCGGCGCGTATTCGTTCATCGACCTTGTGGATCGTGGCGTTGACCGGGCCGAGCTCGATCACCTGGGCGCCCAGCGTGGCGATGAAACGCCCGTCCGAGGTGCCGCCGCCGGTCGACAGCTGGGGCCGGTAGCCCAGCACGTCCTCTACGCTGGCGACGGTGGCGTCAATCAGCGCGCCCTCGGCGGTGAGGAACGGTTCGCCATTGAGCGTCCAGTCGATCGTGTAGTCGAGCGCGAAGCGGTCCAGTATCTCGGTAGTGCGCGCCTTCAGGGCCTCGGCGGTGACCTCCGTCGAGAAACGGAAGTTGAATACCGCCTCCAGCTGCCCGGGAATGACGTTGCTGGCCCCGGTGCCGGCCTGGAGGTTGGAGATCTGGAAACTGGTCGCGGGAAAGAAGGCGTTGCCGGCGTCCCACTGGGCCTCGGCCAGGGCCGCCAGGGCCGGGGCTGCCTCGTGGACGGGATTGCGTGCCAGGTGGGGATAGGCGACATGGCCCTGTACGCCCTTGACGCGCAGGATACCGCCGAGCGAGCCCCGGCGGCCGTTCTTGAGGGTATCGCCCAGGCGCTCGCTGGACGAGGGCTCGCCGACGATGCAGTAATCGGGCGCGACCCCTTTTTCACGCAGGTGCTCGACCACCGCGCGGGTGCCGTGAACGGCGGGCCCTTCCTCGTCGGCGGTGATCAGAAAGCCCAGGCGGCCGTGGTGGTCCGGATGCGCCTCGATGAAGGTCTCCACGGCGGTGACCATCGCCGCCAGGCTGCCTTTCATGTCCGCCGCGCCGCGCCCGCACAACATGCCATCGGCATCGATGCGCGGCGTGAAGGGCGGATACTGCCAGTCGCTTTCAGGGCCGGTGGGCACCACGTCGGTGTGGCCGGCGAAGACCAGCAGGGGGCCCGTCTCCCCCCGCGTGGCCCAGAAGTTGTCCACTTCGCCGATGCGCAGGCGCTCGACCTGGAAGCCCAGGCGTTCCAGGCGCTCGATCATCAGTGCCTGGCAACCGGCGTCGTTCGGCGTCACCGAGTGGCGCCGAAGCAAGTCGAAGGCCAGCGCCAGCGTCGCCGATGCCGGTGTGGTGCCAGCCTCAGTTGTGGGCATGCAGCGCCTCGTTGAGCGCGACGGCGCTCTTGTTGGTCAGGCATTCGATGCGCCCGTTCTGCGAATTGCGGCGCAGCAGCAGGTCACTCTGGCCGGCCAGGTCGCGGCCGCTGACGGTCTGCACCAGCTCGCCCTTGTCGTCGAGGACGGCGATCTTGGCGCCGGCGGTGACGTAGAGGCCGGCTTCGACGGTGCAGCGATCACCCAGCGGAATGCCGATGCCGGCGTTGGCGCCGATCAGGCAGCCTTCGCCGACCTTGATGACGATGTTGCCGCCGCCGGAGAGGGTGCCCATGGTCGAGCAGCCGCCGCCCAGGTCGGACCCCTTGCCGATCGTCACGCCCGCGGAAATGCGCCCTTCGACCATGCCCGGTCCTTCGGTCCCGGCGTTGAAGTTGCAGAAGCCCTCGTGCATGACCGTGGTGCCTTCGCCGAGGTAAGCCCCCAGGCGGACACGTGCGGTATCGCCGATGCGCACGCCCTTGGGTACCACGTAATCGGCCATCTTGGGGAACTTGTCGACGCAGTCGACCGTGAGCGGGCGGCCTTCGAGGCGTGCCTTGAGACGCCGGGCGGCGAGTTCGTCGATGTCGATGGGACCTTCATTGGTCCAGGCGATGTTCTTGAGCAGGCCGAACATGCCATCGAGCTTGACGCCATGCGGCTTGACCAGGCGATGCGAGAGCAGGTGCAGCTTGAGGTAGACCTCGGGCACGCTGGCCGGGGCGCTGTCCTCGTCGAGGAAGACCGCGACGAGCGGGCGCTGGGCGGCGGCGAAGGCCTCGGCCAGTTCGGCCTGCTCGGTAGCGCCTGCCTGGTGCAGTGCCGAGGACAGGGCCTGGCAGTGTTCGGGCAGGAAGCTGACCGCGGCGTTGCCCGCCGGCGCCGCGAGTGCCTCGCGTGCCGCCGCGACAAGGGCGTCGTCGGGATTCAGCAGGGGCGTCGGGTAGTAGACGTCCAGCCACTCGCCTTGGGTGTTCTGGTGGCCGATTCCGAGAGCGAAGCTCAGCATGGGGAAATCCTCGAGATGTCAGAGTGTCGTCAGTAATGCATGGGCGGGTCGACGGTGCCTAGAGCGCGCGGTACGCCTCGGCCTGAAAGCCCACCAGCAAGCGGTCGGGGGTTTCCAGCACGGGACGCTTGAGCAATGTCGGATGCGCCAGCAGCAGGGCTCGGGCGCTTGCGGCGTCGAGATCGCGCTTGTCGGCCTCGTCCAGCCCCCGCCAGGTCGTGCTGCGAGTGTTGAGCAGCGTTTTCCAGTCGCTGCGTGCGAGGAAGGCATCGAGACGCTCGGCGTCGAGACCGTCCTCGCGCAGATCGTGATAGCGATAGGCGGTGCCCTGCGCGTCGAGCGCACGACGCGCCTTGCGGCAGCTGTCGCAGGTCTTGATGCCGTAGAGCGTGATCATGACGGTTCCCCGTTGATGATGTTCGTGTGGTGCCATGCGCGGGCATGACGACTCAAGCGCGGCGCTCGATGAAACGCCGGATGCGGTATGCCGCCTCGACGGTGGCCTCGATCTCGGCGACCAGCGCCAGGCGTACGCGTCCCGCCCCGGGATCGCCGTTTTCACCGGCCCGGGACATGTAGCGGCCGGGCAGCACGGTGACGTGTTCCTCGGCGAACAGGTCGCGGGCGAAGGCCTCGTCGTCGCCCCCCGGAACCGCCGGCCACAGGTAGAAGCTGGCGCGTGGCGTGGGGAAGTCCATCACCGGTGCCAGAATCTCGCCGACGGCGGCGAACTTGTCACGATAGGCGTCGCGGTTGGCGCGCACATGCTGCTCGTCGCCCCAGGCGACGATCGAGGCCTGCTGGGTCGTCAGCGGCATGGCGCAACCGTGGTAGGTGCGGTAGCGCTTGAACGGGGCGATCAGCTCGGCGTCGCCGGCCACGAAGCCCGAACGCAATCCCGGCAGGTTGGAACGCTTGGACAGCGAGTGAAAGACCAGGCAGCGGCGGTAGTCGTCGCGTCCCATGGCCGCGCAGGCCTCGAGCAACCCCGCAGGCGGCTGGTGCTCGTCGAGGTAGAGTTCCGAGTAGCATTCGTCCGAGGCGATGATGAAATCGTGCTCGTCGGCCAGGGCGATCAGCTTTCGATACTCGGCCAGTGGGGTGACGGCGCCCGTGGGGTTGCCGGGCGAGCATACAAAGACGAGCTGCACGTCGCGCCAGGTGTCGGCGGGCACGGCGTCGAGGTCGGGCAGGCAACCGTTGGCGGGCGGGCAGTCGAGGTAGACGGGCTCGCCGCCGGCCAGCAGGGTCGCGCCCTCGTAGATCTGGTAGAACGGGTTGGGCATGGCCACCTTGGCCGGACGCGTGCGGTCCAGCGCGGCCTGGACGAAGGCGAAGATCGCTTCGCGGGTGCCGTTGACCGGCAGCACGTGGCGTTCGGGGTCGAGCGAGCCGGGAGGCAAGGCGTAGCGTCGGCTCGCCCACCGGGCGATGGCGTCGCGCAATTCGGGCAGACCCGCGGTGGCCGGGTAGCGAGCGACCTCGCCCTCGAAGCGGCGCATCGCGTCGAGTACCGCGGCGGGCGGTGCATGACGCGGCTCGCCGATGGACAGCGCGATGGGGGACGACGCGGATGGCGTCACTCCCGCCTTGAGGGCGGCGAGCTTCTCGAAGGGATACGGCTTGAGGGCGTCGAGATCGGGGTTCATCGGCAATCCAGCAGCGAGTCCGGCATGCCGGACGTGGCGTTGTCAGGGCGACGCAGGCGACGCCGTCGGGAGCGCCCGATTATAGGCAAGCGGGGCTGGGGCCTCAAATGGACGCATGCTTCAGACGTCGAGCGTTTCGCAGAGTCGTTCGCGCAAGCGGGCCTGGCGCTCGGGATCGGTGAGCGGTTCGCCCGTCTTGTCGGTGATGAAGAAGACGTCCTCGACGCGCTCGCCGAGGGTGGCGATCTTGGCCGCCGACAGGGCGATGTCCTGTTCCATGAAAATGCGCCCGACGCGGGCCAGCAAGCCGGGGCGGTCGGGGGCGGTAAGCTCGACGATGGTGCGGGCGTTGGCGGTGTCCTGCTCGATCACTACCCGGGTCGGGACCTTGAAATGCTTGAGCTGTCGCGAGGTATGCCGGGTGACGATGCGCGGGTAGTCGGCCGGATCGTCGAGCTCCTCCACCAGGTGATGGCGGATTTCCTCGAGGCGTTGTGGATCGCGAATCGGTTCGCCGTCGTCGTCGAGCACGATGAAGGTGTTGAGCGTCCAGTCGTTGCTGGACGTGGCGATGCGGGCATCGTGGATCGACAGCCCCAGCTGCTCCATGGCGGCGGCGGTGGCGGCGAACAGGTCGTTGACCGAGCGGGTGTGGATGAACACCTTGGTGCCGCCGTCGGCCATGTCCTCGGTGGGCGCGTTGGCGAGGATCAACGGCAGTTCCGATGGCTGGTGAGCGAGAATGCCCTGGGTCTGCCAGACGATTTCGCTGGGCGCGTACTGCAGGAAGTAGTCGTCGCCGAACGATGCCCACAGGGCATCCGCGCTGGCGGTGTCGATGCCTACCGTGGACAGCAGGCCGCGTGCCTCCTCGCGCGACTCGCGGGCCCATTCCTCGCGGTCGATGGCATGGTCCAGCCCACGTCGCAGGGCGCGCTTGGTCTCGGTGTGCAACTGACGCAGCAGGGCGGCACGCCAGCCGTTCCACAACGAGGGATTGGTGGCGGTGATATCCGCCACGGTCAGCACGTAGAGGTAATCGAGGTGCACCTCGTCGCGCATCGCCAGCGCGAATTCATGGATGACGTCGGGGTCGGAAATGTCGCGCTTCTGGGCGGTCTTGGACATCAGCAGGTGGTGCTCGACCAGCCAGGCCACCAGACGGGTGTCGCGCGGCGACAGACCGTGACGTTCGCAGAAGGCGGTGGCGTCGATGGCGCCGAGTTCCGAGTGATCGCCGCCGCGCCCCTTGCCGATGTCGTGGTACAGCCCGGCGATCCACAGCAGTTCGAGCTTGGGGAGCTGATGAACCAGGGTCGCCGCGACGGGAAAGTCCTCATGGCCTTCGGGTTCGCGGAAACGTTGCACGAACTTCAACAAGCGCAAAGTGTGGGCGTCGACGGTATAGAGGTGGAACAGGTCGTGCTGCATCAGCCCCACCGCCTGGCCGAACTCGGGCAGGTACTTGCCCAGAATGCCGTAACGGTTCATTCGCCGCAGTTGGCGCGGAATGTTCCCGCCGCTGCGCAGCAGTTCCATGAACAGGCTCTGGTGACGCAGGTCGTCGCGGAAGCTTTCGTCGATCAGGTGGCGGTGATCGCGTATCAGGCGAATGGTCTCGGCACGCACGCCCTCGATCTCGGGGTGCTGGGCCATCAGCAGGAAGAGCTCGAGCAGGGCGCCGGGGCGCTGGCGAAAGACGCTGGCGTGACGCACCTGGATGTAGCCGCCGCGAATTTCGAAGCGGGCGTTGAGCGGAGTGATGTCCGGCGTCTCGTGAGCACGCAGGATGACTTCGTCGAAATGCTGCAGCAGCATGTCGTTGAGCCCGGCCAGCGCGGTGACATGCCGATAGTAGCGCTTCATGAACTGCTCGATGGCGAGGCGCTCGGGCGTGTCCCGATAGCCGAACAGCTCGGCGATGGCACGCTGATGATCGAACAGCAGGCGGTCCTCGGCGCGGCCGTTGAGCATGTGCAGCGCATAACGCACCTGCCACAGGAAGGCCTGGCCCTGACTGAGGATGCGCAGCTCGGCATCGTTCATGAAACCCTGGGCGACGACGTCCTCGTAGCGCAGCTCGCCGAAATGGCGCTTGGCGACCCAGCCGATCATCTGGATGTCGCGCAACCCGCCGGGGGAGCTCTTGATGTTGGGCTCGAGATGGTATTCCGAGTTGTTGTAGCGATAGTGACGCGCGATCTGCTCTTGCCACTTGGCTTCGAAGAACGCATCGCTCGGCCACATCGCCTCGCTCGCCAGGCGGGCGCGCATGGTTTCGCGCAGATGCTCGGGGCCGGCCAGGGTGCGGGACTCCAGCAGGTTGGTGATCACCGTGAGGTCCGCGCGCGCCTCGCGCTCGCAGTCGGCCAGCGAGCGCACGCTGTGCCCGATTTCCAGGCCGATGTCCCATAAAAAGGTGATGAAGCCGGTCAGCCCCTCGCGGTAGGCGGTGTCGTCATCGCGCTCGAGCAGCAGCAGTAGGTCGATATCGGAGTAGGGGTGCAGTTCGCCGCGCCCGTAGCCGCCGACGGCGAGCAGGGCGATGCCGTCGTCCGGCCAGTCGTAGCGCTCCCAGGCGATGCGCAGCAACTGGTCCAGGCACCAGGCGCGCCCATGGACCAGGTCGCGAATGTCGCTGCCGGCGCGAAAGCGTGCGTCCAGACGCTCCTGCAGGTCACGCAGGGCGTCCTTGAACACGCGTATCGGGGTGCGGCTGGCGGCTAGCGCTTCGCGGAAGGCGGACGCATCGAACAGCGTCTCGTCGGGCACGAAGCGATAGTGATGAAGCAGCATTCGCGTGGCTCTCCTGGTGGCCGGGGCGGCGTTGGCATGCCGGCGTTCATGCCGCGAGGAAGCTGAAATCCTCGTCCTGGCGGGCGGTGAGCACCTCGACGCCGTTGGCGGTGACCAGCAAGGTGTGTTCCCACTGGGCGGACAGGCTCTTGTCCTTGGTGACCGCCGTCCAGCCGTCGCGGAGTACCTTGGTGCGATAGTCGCCCGCATTGAGCATCGGCTCGATGGTGAAGCACATGCCCTCGGCGAGTACCGCGTCGGCCTCCGGCGCGTAGCCGTCATAATGCAGGAACTGCGGGTCCTCGTGGAAGCCGGCGCCGATGCCGTGGCCGCAGAAGTCGCGCACCACCGAGTAACCGTGCCGCTCGGCGTGCTGCTGGATCGTGCGCGCCAGTTCGGAGAGGCGAACGCCGGGGCGCACCTCGGCGATGCTCTTGTAGAGACACTCCTGGGTGACCCGCGAGAGGCGTCCGCCCTGGATGCTTTCCCCGATCACGAACATCACGCTGGAGTCGCCATGGTAGCCGTCGGCGGTCTTGACCGTAATGTCGAGATTCATGATGTCGCCTTTCTTGAGCTTCTTGCCCATGTCCGGAATGCCGTGGCAGACGACATGGTTGATCGACGTGCAAGTGGCGTTGGGAAACCCGTGGTAGTTGAGCGGCGCCGGCGTGGAGCCCAGCTCGTTGACGATGTACTCGTGGCATAGCCGGTCGATCTCGCCGGTGGTGACGCCGGCCGCCACGTGAGGCGCGATCATTTCCAGCACGGAAGCGGCCTGGCGACCGGCTTCGCGCATTTTTTCGATTTCGTCGGCGGTCTTGATGGGAATGTTCATGCGATCTCGAATTCGGAGGGTTCGGGTCTGGCGTCGAAGCGGCTCCTGGCCTATAGTCTCGGCGCCCGGCAGGGGGCACGCGGCGAGTCGTCACGCGGGCGTCTCGCCGGGGCGTGGCGACCAAGAGCGACTTCATCTCGGAATCGATCTATGGTATAAAGCCGCGCGCCTTACTGCAATCGCCGCCTGACGCGTTCGGTCCGTCCGAGGCATCGGCGGTGCGGCAAGCGGGCGAGAAATGATAACGCCTTGAAAACACACATGCACCGTCACATGGTCCCGGGTGCCGGGGCGACATTCGTGTCGTCGTGGTCGGATCCATGGGGTGTATGGAGGCCTAACCCGATTCAGGAGTCATCCATGGCACAAGTCAATATGCGTGACCTGCTCAAGGCAGGCGCCCACTTCGGTCACCAGACCCGTTACTGGAACCCGAAGATGAGCAAGTACATCTTCGGCGCACGTAACAAGATCCACATCATCAACCTCGAACATACTCTGCCGGCGCTGAACGACGCGCTCGCGGTGATCGAGAAGATGGTGGCGTCCAACAACAAGATCCTGTTCGTCGGCACCAAGCGCGCCGCCAGCAAGATCATCAAGGAAGAAGCCCGCCGTGCCGGTCAGCCGTTCGTCAACCATCGCTGGTTGGGCGGCATGCTGACGAATTTCAAGACCATTCGCGTTTCCATCAAGCGTCTGCGCGAACTTGAAGCCATGCACGAAGACGGCACTTTCGAGAAGCTGACCAAGAAAGAAGTCCTGATGGCCACGCGCGAGCAGGACAAGCTCGAACGCTCCGTGGGCGGCATCAAGGACATGGGCGGCCTCCCCGACGCGCTGTTCGTGGTCGATGTCGATCACGAGCGCATCGCGATCAACGAAGCCAACAAGCTGGGTATCCCGGTCATCGGCGTCGTCGACACCAACTCCAATCCGGACGGTGTCGATTACGTGATTCCGGGCAACGATGACTCCATCCGCGCTATCCAGATCTACGCCCAGGCCGTCGCCGACGTCTGCGTGCGTGCCAAGGACAACAGCGCCAGCGAGTTCGTCGAAGTGACCGAGACGAATGAGAACGAAGCCGCCGCCGAGTGATGGCGTCGGGTCCGTGCCGACGCTCGCTGCGAGCGACCAGTTTGCTAGGGCGACCCACGGGTGACCCGGCACGGACACAAAGGGGGCTGCGAGCCCCCTTTTCACCGTCCGGCGATACGACGGTGAACCGAGAAGGAATTCTTCTTTCAAAGGAAGCGCTGGTCGAGCGCCGCGCGTGCATGTCACGCCATGCCACGATCAAGCCGTGCCGGCTCGGGACAGTGTTTCCAACAGACGTCGAACCACATTCAGAGGTATTACCATGGCAGCTATCAGCGCATCTCTGGTCAAGGAACTGCGTGAGCGCACCGGCCTCGGCATGATGGAGTGCAAGAAAGCGCTCACCGAAGCCGACGGCGATATCGAAACCGCGATCGAAAACCTGCGCAAGAACTCCGGCTTGAAAGCGGCCAAGAAGGCCGAGCGCACGGCGGCCGAAGGTGGCGTGGTCACACGCGTTGCCGAAGACGGCACCTACGGCGTGATGCTCGAAGTCAACTCCGAGACCGACTTCGTGGCACGCGACGACAACTTCACCGCCTTTGCCGAGAAGGTCGTCGGCAAGGTGTTCGAGGCCAAGAGCGATGACGTCGCCAGCCTGATGGAAGGCGAACTGGAAGAAGCTCGCGAGCAGCTGGTCCAGAAGATCGGCGAGAACATCAGCGTGCGTCGTGCGGTCGTCGTCGAGGCGCCGGCTGGCGGTGTCGTGGGCGCTTATGTCCACGGTGGCCGCATCGGTGTGCTGACCGTGCTCAAGGGCGGCAACGCCGAGGTGGCCAAGGATGTCGCCATGCACGTGGCGGCCATCAACCCGAGCGTCGCGCATCCGGAAGACATGCCGCAGGCGGAACTGGACAGCGAAAAGGCCATCATCCTGGCGCAGCCGGACATGGCCGGCAAGCCGGCGGAGATCGCCGAGAAGATGGTCCAGGGTCGTCTGAAGAAGTACCTGGCCGAAAACAGCCTGACCGAGCAGCCCTTCGTCAAGGACCCCAACCAGAGCGTGGCCGAGTACGTGAAGGCTGCGGGTGGCGAAGTGGTCGGCTTCACTCGCTTCGAAGTGGGTGAGGGCATCGAGAAGGAAGAGGTCGACTTCGCCCAGGAAGTCATGGAACAGGCACGCCGCAGCTAAGCTGTCCTGTGTCTGTGACGACGATGGCGTGCGCAACTGCGCACGCCATCGCGTATCCGGCCGTCACGCGGCCACGCCGTTCCCACCCCCTGCCGATACAGTCCGCTGAGACGAAGGAGAGTCCCGAATGTCTGCCCCTACCGATCGTAGCGCCACGCCTGCCGAGCGTAACGAGAAGTCCAAGTACAAGCGCATTCTACTGAAACTGTCCGGCGAAGCCCTGATAGGCGAGCACGAGTTCGGGATCGATCCCAAGGTGCTCGACCGCATGGCGCTGGAAATCGGCCAGCTGGTCGGGATCGGCGTGCAGGTCGGCATCGTGATCGGCGGGGGTAACCTGTTTCGTGGCGCGGCGCTGCATGCCGCGGGCATGGAGCGTGTGACCGGCGACCACATGGGGATGCTGGCGACGGTGATGAACGGCCTGGCGATGCGCGACGCGCTGGAGCGCTCCAACATCCGTTCGCGCGTGATGTCGGCGATTCCCATGAGCGGCGTCGTCGAGCATTACGACCGGCGCACCGCGATCCGGTACCTGACGTCGGGCGATGTGGTGATTTTCTCCGCCGGCACCGGCAACCCCTTCTTCACGACCGATTCGGCGGCGTGCCTGCGAGGCATCGAGATCGACGCCAATGTCGTGCTCAAGGCCACCAAGGTGGACGGCGTCTACGACAAGGATCCCGTCAAGCATGCCGATGCCGCCAAGTACGAGCGCCTGACCTATGATGACGTGCTCGATCAGAAGCTCGGGGTGATGGATTTGACCGCCATCTGCCTGGTGCGGGACCATGACATGCCGGTGCGCGTGTTCGATATGACCAAGCCGGGAGCCTTGCTCAACCTGGTAGTGGGTGGCAAGGAAGGAACGCTGGTAGACAGAGGCTGAAACCGTGATCAACGACATCAAGAAAGACGCCGACGCGCGCATGAAGAAAAGCGTCGAGGCGTTGAACGCCAATTTTCACAAGATTCGTACCGGGCGCGCGCATCCGAGCCTGCTGGATGCGGTCACCGTTGAGTATTACGGCAGCGAGATGCCGCTCAACCAGGTGGCCAGCGTCAACGTGGAAGATGCCCGCACACTGGCGGTCGTGCCCTGGGAAAAGAGCATGGTGCCCAAGGTCGAAAAGGCCATCATGACCTCCGACCTGGGCCTCAATCCCGCCGCGGCAGGCAACGTGATTCGCGTGCCCCTGCCGCCGCTGACCGAGGAAACGCGGCGCAACTACATCAAGCAGGCGCGTGGCGAGGCGGAAAACGCGCGCGTGGCGGTACGCAACGTGCGCCGCGATGCCAATGGCGATCTCAAGTCGCTTCTCAAGGAGAAGGAGATCACCGAGGATGAAGAGCGTCACGCCATCGACGAGATCCAGAAGCTGACCGACAAGTACGTCACCGAGATCGACAAGCTTCTGGAAACCAAGGAACACGACCTGCTGCAGGTCTAAGAGGGTGGCCGACGGGCAGGGCGCCCGTCGGTCTCCACGCAACGGGATCCCATGACCTCACAGCCGTTTTCCCCATCCCGCGCGGGCGAGTTGCCGCGCCACGTGGCGGTCATCATGGACGGTAACAATCGCTGGGCGCGTGCGCATGGGCTGTCCGGCATTCGCGGCCATCGTGCCGGCGTCGAGGCGGTCCGCGCCGTGATCGGCCGGGCCGCCGAACGCGGCATCGGCACGCTGACCCTGTTCGCCTTTTCCAGCGAGAACTGGAAACGGCCGGCGAGCGAGGTCAGAGCGTTGATGGAGCTGTTCCTGTGGGCGCTCAAGCGTGAAGTGAAAAAGCTCCACGCGCACGATATCCGCCTGACAGTGATCGGTGACCGCGCGGAGTTTTCCGATGCCATACAGCAGTATATCGCCCGTGCCGAAGCGTTGACCCGCGACAACCGCGGTCTTCACCTGGTCATCGCCGCCAACTATGGCGGGCGGTGGGACATCGCCCACGCTGCACGCCGGCTGGCGGAACGCGTGGCGTGTGGCGAGTTGTCGCCCGAGGCGGTCGACGAAGAATCTCTGGGGGCGGAGGTCAGCCTGGCCGACGAAGCGCCGGTCGACCTCTGCATCCGTACCAGCGGCGAGCAACGCATTTCCAATTTTCTGCTGTGGCAGCTTGCCTACGCGGAGTTCTATTTCACGCCCGAGCTGTGGCCCGACTTCGGCGCCGAGGCATTCGACGCCGCGCTGGACGCCTATGGCGCGCGTCAGCGTCGTTTCGGCATGACTCAGGAACAAATCGAGGCCCATGGTGCTTAGGCAACGTATTCTCACGGCGCTGGTCATGGCGCCGTTGGCGCTGCTCGGCCTGTTCGGGCTTTCCGGCGCCCTCTTCGCCCTGTTCACGGGGGCCGTCCTGCTGGTGGGCGCCTGGGAGTGGGCCAATCTGGCCGGCTTCATGCGCCAGGCCCCGCGTCTGGCCTTCGTCGGCTTCTGCGCCGCCGCCATGGTCCTGCTCTGGGGCACCGGCCTCGTCCACCAGTCGTGGCCCTTGTGGCTGGGCATGCTGGGCTGGCTGGCCAACCTGTACTGGGTGGTGCGCTATCCGCACCACAATACCCAGTGGCAGGGGCGCACGACGCGCCTGGCCATGGGGCTCTGGGTGCTCTTGCCATGCTGGGTCGGGTTCGTGCAGCTGCGCAGCGACGGCGCGGAGTGGCTGTTGTTCGTCCTGCTTCTGGTGTGGGTCGCCGATATCGGAGCCTACTTCGCGGGGCGCGCCTTCGGTCGCCGCAAGCTGGCCGTGCGCGTGAGTCCCGGCAAGTCCTGGGAGGGCGTATACGGCGGCATGCTGGCCGTCGTGCTGCTCGCCTGGGGGTTCGCTCAATGGCAGGGCCTCGCCGCCGCCGACACGCTTCGGCTGATGGCGCTGGCGCTGCCGGTGGTCCTGATCTCGGTATTGGGCGACTTGTTCGAAAGCATGCTCAAGCGTCAGCGAGGTCTGAAGGATTCCAGCCACCTGCTGCCCGGGCATGGCGGCGTGCTGGATCGTATCGACAGTCTGACCGCCGCGATTCCTCTCTTTGTCTTGTTGCGCCCATGGTTGGGCTGAGGTGACGAATGGATTATGCCGACTCCGCTGGGAGACAATGTGTGACCGTGCTCGGGGCCACCGGCTCCATCGGTCGCAGCACCCTCGATGTCATTGGCCGTCACCCCGAACGCTATCGGTTGCATGCCCTGACCGCCCACCGCTCCCGTGAGACGCTTCGCGATCAGTGTCTTGCGCACCGCCCCGACATCGCGGTCCTCGGCACGGAAGATGATGCCGCCTGGCTGCGTGCCGCACTCAGCGACGCCGGCCTCGACACCGAGGTGCGCGCCGGCGAGGCGGCGCTCGCCGAGGTCGCGGGAAGTCGCGACAGCGACGTGGTCATGGCCGCGATCATGGGGGCCGCCGGCTTGATGCCGACGCTTGCGGCGGTACGCGCCGGCAAGCGCGTCCTGCTGGCCAACAAGGAAGCCCTGGTGATGTCCGGCGCGTTGTTCATGGACGCCGTCGACCGGCATGGCGCGGTACTTTTGCCCATCGATTCTGAACATAATGCCATCTACCAGTGTCTACCCACGGAGCATCGTGGCGGACTGACGCGCCATGGCGTGACCCAGCTGTTGCTGACGGCGTCGGGCGGGCCGTTCCGAGGTTGGTCGCAAGCCCAGCTGGACGAGGTGACGCCCGAACAGGCTTGTGCGCATCCCAACTGGTCGATGGGCCGCAAGATCTCGGTGGACAGCGCGACCTTGATGAACAAGGGCCTCGAGTTGATCGAGGCCTGCTGGCTGTTCGACGCGCGTCCCGAACAGATCCAGGTGGTGGTGCATCCGCAGAGCGTGATTCACTCGATGGCGGCGTACAGCGATGGGTCGGTGATCGCCCAGATGGGCAATCCCGACATGCGCACCCCGATCGCCCACGGACTGGCGTGGCCCGAGCGCATCGACGCCGGCGTCGCGCCGCTGGACCTGTTCGCCGTGGCGAGGCTCGATTTCGAGGCCCCCGACGAGTCGCGTTTCCCGTGCCTGCGTCTCGCCCGCGAGGCGATGGCGGCGGGCGGTACGGCGCCGGCCACCTTGAACGCCGCCAACGAAGTGGCCGTGGCGGCGTTTCTCGAGGGGCGGTTGAAGTTTGCGCAGATCCCCGCGCTGGTGGCGGCGGTATGCGAGGCATGCGAGGTGCAGTCGGCTCACACGCTGGAGGCGGTGCTGGCGGCTGACGCCACCGCGCGGCGTGTCGCCGAGCGCGAATTGAGCCGGTTCACGTCATGATGTCAGGGCGGTGGCCCGCGCGAGGAAGGAGGACGATCCCATGGGCGTGATTGAGAACCTGCTGGCGGTCATCGTGGTTCTGGGATTGTTGATCACCTTCCACGAGTTCGGCCATTTCTGGGTCGCGCGGCGTTGCGGCGTCAAGGTGCTGCGTTTCTCGGTGGGGTTCGGCAAGCCGTTATGGTCGCGGTTCGATCGCCACGGCACGGAATTCGCCGTGGCCGCGATTCCGCTCGGCGGCTATGTCAAGATGCTCGATGAGCGCGAGGGGCCGGTGGCGCCGGAAGAGCAGGCGCATGCCTTCAACCGCAAGAGCGTATGGGCCAGGATCGCCATCGTCTCGGCCGGCCCGCTGGCAAACTTTCTGCTCGCCTTCGTCGCTTACTGGGCCCTGTTCATCTACGGCACGGCCACGGTGGCGCCGGTGATCGGCGATGTCACGCCGGATTCGCCGGCCGCTCAGGGCGGTTTGCAGCGCGGCCAGGAAATCGTGGCCGTGCAGGGCGAGCCGACCCCGTCGTGGGGCGAGGTCAACCTCAAGCTGGTGGCGGCCATCGGCGCCGATGGCACCCTCGACGTGACCACGCGGACGTCAGAGGGCGCCACGCCGACGCAGCATCGGGTGCCGGTCAACGACTGGCTGGTACGCCAGAATCCGCCTCAGCCGCTGGCATCGCTGGGCGTGACGCCCTGGCGTCCCGAGCTGCCGGCGGTCCTCGGTGAGGTGCTGGATGACGGTCGCGCGCATCAGGCGGGGCTGCAACGCGGGGATCGTATCGTCAGCGTCGATGGTGTGGCCGTCGACGACTGGATGGCGTTCGTCGAGCGTGTGCGCGCCAATCCGGAGACGCCCTTGACCCTGCAGGTGACGCGCGATGGCGAGCGCCGCGAGATCACGCTGACGCCCGCCGTGCGCGAACAGGAAGATGGCTCGACCATCGGTTATATCGGGGCCGGCGTGCAGCCGTCCGAATGGCCCGAGCGCTACCGTCGCGAGATTCGCTACGGCCCACTGGACGCCGTCGGCGAGGCGGTCGCCAAGACAGGGGAGATGAGCCTGCTCACGCTGGACTCGATCCGCAAGATGCTGGTGGGGCTGATTTCCCCCTCCAACCTCTCGGGGCCCGTGACCATCGCCCGCATTGCGGGGGATTCCGCACGCGATGGCGTGGAGAGCTTCATCAGCTTCCTGGCATATCTGTCGATCAGCCTGGGGGTGCTCAATCTGTTGCCGATCCCCGTGCTCGATGGCGGGCATCTGGTCTACTACATCATCGAGGCTGTGCGCGGGCGCCCGGTGCCCGAGGCCGTGCAGGCCTTCGGTTTGCGTGTGGGCATCGCGCTGGTGGGCTCGTTGATGCTGATGGCGTTGTACTTCGACCTGATGCGTCTGTAGCCCTCATTGCGGGGCGGCCCTCGGCCGGGCTTTAATGTGGGCCGACGATGGCCTGGGTAAGCGGTCGTTGACCGCAAGGATGAGCGACCCGGGGGAACGTGGCGAGGGGAGTACGGCCTTGCCAGTCGCCCAGGGAAATGTATAAGGTGCCTGTTCCATGAGCGGGCGGACTCGAGAGAAGCGAATCGACTGCATGAAGATCAAGACCATCGGATTGGCGGCGCTGCTGCTGACCGCGGCTCCCGCGGCGCTGGCGGCCCCCTTCGAGATTTCAGACATTCGCGTGGAAGGGCTGCAGCGCGTTTCGCCGGCATCGGTGTTCAACGCCTTTCCGGTCAGTGCCCACGAGACGGTCGATGACCGTGAACTGGCGGAGGCGTCGCAGCAGCTTTTCGACACCGGCCTGTTCGACGACATCGAGCTGTTGCGCGACGGTGACGTGTTGATCGTCAATGTGGTCGAGCGCCCCACGATCGCCTCCATCGAACTCGACGGCAACTCCCAGGTGTCCGACGACGATCTGCGCAAGGGCATGACCGAGGCCGGGCTCGCCGAGGGGCAGGTGCTGCAGCGTTCGACGCTGGACGAGGTGCAGCGTGAGCTGGAACGGCTCTACCAATCCCAGGGACGTTACAGCGCCAGCATCGACACCAACGTCGAAGAACTCGACAACAATCGGGTCGAAGTCGATATCGACATCAACGAAGGGGCCGTCGCCAAGATCCAGAAGATCAACTTCGTCGGCAACCAGGATTTCGACGACGAGACCCTGCGTGATCTGTTCGCGCTGGAAGACAAGCCCGGCTGGTTCCTGGGCTGGTTCTCCGACGACGAGTACTCGCGCGACAAGCTCTCCGGCGACCTCGAGACGCTGCGCTCCTTCTACCTGGACCGGGGCTACGTCAATTTCGATATCCGCTCGTCGCAGGTGTCGATCAGTCCCGACAAGTCCAAGATCTTCATCACCATCAACGTCGACGAGGGCCAGCGCTACAAGCTCGACGAGATTCGCTTCGCCGGTGACTTGAAGATCGGCGAGGACAAGGCCCGCGAGCTGGTGACGGCCACGCCCGGCGAATATTATTCGCAAAGCGCCATGACCGAATCCGCCGAGGCCCTGCGCCAGCGCCTCGGCGCCGAAGGTTTCGCCTTCGCCGAGGTCGACAGCGTGCCCGAGACCGATGCCCAGGACGGCACCGTGGACGTGACCTTCCGTGTCGAGCCGGGGCGGCGTGCCTATGTGCGACGCATCAACTTCGTCGGCAATACCACCACCCAGGACGAGGTGCTGCGCCGCGAGATGACCCAGATGGAAGGGGCGCCGGCGTCCACCGACCAGATCAGCCAGTCCCGCGAGCGTCTTGAGCGTCTCGGGTTCTTCCGCACGGTCGATGTGGAAACCCGGCCTGTCGCCGATCATCCCGACCAGCTCGATGTCACCTACAACGTCGAGGAGCAGCCCTCCGGTTCGGTGTCGGCCAGTCTGGGGTATTCGCAAAGCGCCGGTGTCATCTACGGGGCCGCCTTGTCCCAGAACAACTTCCTGGGAACCGGCAATCGCGTCAACGTGAATGCCCAGAAAGGGGATTACTTCACGAACCTCAACTTCGGATTCACCGATCCCTACTGGACGCTGGACGGCATCTCGCGGGGCTATAACGTCTACTACCGCGAAACGGACTACGAGGACTTCGACGATATCTCGACGTACTCCTCTGACGCGCTGGGCGGCAGCATCAACTTCGGGTATCCGATCAACGAGCTCTCGCGCCTCAACTTCGGCGTCGGGGTCGAGGATCTGTCGCTCGAGACCTACCGTGATACTCCCCTAGAGATTATTCAGTACACGGAAGACGAGGGCGAGGACTTCCTGAACTACAAGCTCACCGCCCGCTGGACGCGCAACAATCTCAACCGCGGCATCATGCCGACGGCAGGGAGCTATCAGCGCTTGTCGCTGGAGACCGCCGTGCCGGGCAGTGACACGCAGTACTACAAGACTCGCTACGAGGCACAGAAACTGTTCGAGTTCCGTCCCGAGTGGTCGCTGAAATTCAGTACCAACCTGGGCTATGCGGATACCGTCGGTGACGATGCCTATCCGTTTTACGAGAACTTCTACTCGGGCGGTCTGGGCTCGGTGCGCGGTTTCTCCAGCAACACGCTGGGCCCCAACACAACGCCTGGGGGGGATGGCGACGACGATACCCTGGGGGGCAACGTGCTCGTCGAGGGCTCGGCCGAGCTGATCTATCCGTTCCCGTGGGTCGAGGACCGCCGCTCGCTGCAGACCAGCGTGTTCTTCGACGCGGGCAACACGTACCTGACCGAATGCTACGACGTGCCGGCAGGCGAGAGTTCCAACTGCAGCAGTGGCGTCGATCTGGGCGAGTTGCGTTACAGCGTGGGGCTGGGGCTGTCCTGGCTGACGCCGGTGGGGCCGTTGACCTTCAGCGTCGCCAAGCCGATCAGCGACGAAGACGGCGATGACACGCAGGTCTTTCAGTTCTCGCTGGGGCAGACCTTCTAACCAGGCTGACACAGCGTCGTGCGACCGGTGCGATGATGTGGTCATCGCACCGAGTGACCATAACGAATCAAGGAGAGGGTGTGATGCGCAAATTGACGGGTGCCCTGTGTCTCGGGGTGATGAGCGTGCTGTCCATGCCGGCCATGGCGACCGAGGTCGGCGTGCTCGACTGGCGTCAGGCCTTGCTGGATTCGGATGCTGCGCAGCGCTCGATGAACGAGCTCAAGAATCAGATCAGTTCTCAGCAGCAGCGTGCGGAGTCCCTGAGTCAGGAACTGCAGCAGCTGCAGCAAAAGCTGCAGCAGGATGGCGCGGTGATGTCCGAGTCGGAACGCACCAGCGCGCAGCAGGAACTGCGTCAGAAGGGCTCCGAGTTCCAGCAGCTGCGTCAGCAGATCCAGCGTGCGCAGCAGGAAAAGGAACAGGCGTTCATGCAGTCCGCCAAGCCCAAGCTTGACCGCGCCATCGACCAGGTCGTCGCGCAGCATGATCTGGATGTCATCGTGGATCGCGACGCGGTGGTGTTCTCGGAAGACGGGCTCGACGTCACCGAGGAAGTCACTCGCATCTTTAACTCGCTCAACTGAGCCCACCGGGCGCCGCGAGCGCCCATGGCTAGCGATTCCAAGCGCACATGAAGACCCTTACTCCCTGCGCCTTCACGCTCGGTGAACTGGCCGAGCGTCTCAAGGCCCGCCTGGTCGGCGACAGCGACCGCCGTGTGACCGGCCTCGCCACGTTACTCGATGCAGGCCCGAACGACATTACGTTCCTGGCCAACAAGACGTATCTCAAGTACCTGCCCGACACCCGTGCCGCTGCCGTGCTGGTGCATCCCGCCCATGGCACGGACGCGCCCTGTGCGCGACTCGAGCTGGAGAACCCCTATCTGGGTTACGCCGAACTGTCGCGCTTGTTCGACCCCCTGGCGGGTCAGGCGCCCGAGGGCGTGCATCCCAGCGCGGTCGTTGCCGAGAGTGCGCGTATCGGCGAGCACGTATCGGTGGGGCCGCAGTGCGTGATCGAAGCGGGCGCGGTCATCGGCGATGGCTGCGTGATCGGCGCCGGCAGCATCGTCGGTGCCGACAGTGAAATCGGCGCCGACTCCCGGCTGCATGCCAATGTCACCGTCTACCATGGCGTCAGCGTCGGCCGACGTGCCATCTTGCACAGCGGCTGCGTGATCGGTGCCGACGGTTTCGGCTTCGCGCATGACGGGCAAGGCTGGCACAAGATCGCCCAGTTGGGCGGTGTCATCGTGGGCGACGATGTCGAGATCGGCAGCTGCTCGAGCATCGACCGGGGGGCATTGGGCGATACCGTGATCGGCAACGACGTCAAGATCGACAGTCAGGTGCAGATCGCGCACAACGTGCAAATCGGCGATCACAGTGCCCTCGCGGGGTGCGTGGGCATCGCGGGCTCGACGCGCGTGGGCAGTCATTGCATGCTGGGTGGCGGCGTCGGGCTGTCGGGACATCTGACGCTGTGCGACGGCGTGCAAGTCACCGGCATGAGTCTGGTCACCAATTCCATTCACGAGCCCGGCGTGTACTCCTCGGGGACCGGCGCCATGCCCAACGGGCTGTGGCGCAAGAACGCGGTGCGTTTCAAGCAGTTGGACGAGCTCGCCAAGCGTCTGTCACGTCTGGAGCGGGGCGCCTCGGACACACCGTGAGCCGATTGGCTGCCAGCGAAGGGCTGGGCCTGTATAATCCCCGCCTTATCCAGGCAGGCGGATCATTCCGCCCTCGTGTGCCTGCCAACGCGGCAGGCACTTCGTTATTTCAGAGGTTGTATCGATGGTAATGGACATCAACGAGATCCGTGAGTATCTACCGCACCGTTATCCTTTCTTGCTGGTGGATCGTGTCACGGAGATCACGCTTGGCGAAACGATCGTCGCCTACAAGAATGTCAGTATCAACGAGCCGTTTTTCAATGGGCACTTCCCGCACCATCCGATCATGCCCGGCGTGTTGATCATCGAGGCGATGGCCCAGGCGTGCGGTATCCTGGGGTTCAAGACCGTCAACAAGCTGCCCGCCGACGGGTACGTCTATTACCTGGTGGGAAGCGACAACGTGCGTTTCAAGCGTCCGGTGATGCCGGGCGACCAGCTGCGCCTGGAAGCCAATGTCATCAGGGGCAAGCGCGGTATCTGGAAATTCGCCTGCCGTGCTACGGTCGATGGCGAACTGGCCTGTGAAGCCGAGATCATCTGTGCCGAGAGGAAAGTCGCTTGATTCATCCCACCGCCCTCGTCGACCCCAGTGCGCGTGTGTCCGATGACGTCGACATCGGCCCGTTCTGCGTGATCGGCCCCGAGGTGGAAATCGGGGACGGCACGGTCATCGGTCCGCATGTGGTCATCAAGGGCCCCACGCGGCTGGGCAAGCGCAATCGCATCTTTCAGTTCGCCTCCGTGGGCGAGGACTGTCAGGACAAGAAGTACGCCGGAGAAGCCACCCGCCTGGAGATGGGCGACGACAACGTCGTGCGCGAAGGCGTGACGCTGCATCGCGGCACGGTGCAGGACAAGGCCGTGACCACCATCGGCTCGCGCAATCTCTTCATGGCGTACTCCCACGTCGGCCATGACTGCGTGATCGGCGACGACTGCATCCTGGCCAATCAGGCTACCCTGGCGGGGCATGTCACGCTCGGCAACTTCGCAATCCTCGGCGGACTGTCGGCGATTCACCAGTTCTGCCACATGGGAGAGCACGCCATGGCCGGCGGCGGCTCGATCATCACCAAGGACGTTCCGGCTTACGTCATCGTCAACGGCAACCCGGCGCAGACCCATGGGCTCAACCTGGTGGGGCTCAAGCGGCGCGGCTTCGAACGCGATGCGCTGCGCGCACTGGGCGACGCCTATCGCATCGTCTATCGTCAGGGCCTGACCATGGAACAGGCGATCGAACGTCTCGAAAACGATTTCGCCGTTCCCGAGGTGGAGACCTTCCTCGCGTCACTCAAGACGTCCCAGCGCGGGATCACGCGCTAAACGGAATCTGCCATGCGTATTTACCTGGTCGCGGGAGAGCTGTCGGGCGACATCCTGGGCGCCGGGCTGATGCAAGCGGTGAAACGCCGCCACCCCGATGCCGAATTTCGCGGCATCGGCGGGCCACGCATGCTGGCCGAGGGCATGCAGTCGCTTTATCCGCTGGAAACGCTGTCGGTCATGGGGCTGGTCGAGGTGCTCAAGCATCTGCCGGGCCTGATCAAGGTCCGCCGCCATCTGCGGCGTGACGCCCTGGCCTGGCAGCCGGACGTGATGATCGGCATCGATGCCCCGGACTTCAATCTGGGGCTTGAGCGCCAGCTGCGCGCCACCGGCATGCGTACCGTCCACTACGTCAGTCCTTCA
This sequence comes from Chromohalobacter sp., assembly GCF_039830575.1. Lineage (NCBI taxonomy): Bacteria > Pseudomonadati > Pseudomonadota > Gammaproteobacteria > Oceanospirillales > Halomonadaceae > Chromohalobacter > Chromohalobacter sp. The sequence continues at coordinate 76,367 of NZ_JBDOOX010000006.1, forward strand.
GTGTGGGCCTGGCGCCAGGGGCGCGTGAAGACCATCGCCCGATCGGTCGATGCCATGCTGACCTTTCTGCCCTTCGAGGCGGCCTTCTATGCACGGCACCAGGTACCGGTGGCCTTCGTCGGGCATCCCCTGGCAGACGAGCTGCCGCTGGTCAACGACCGTCAGGCGGCGCGCACCGCATTGGGCTTGTCGTCCACTGCGCCGCTGCTGGCCGTGCTGCCGGGGTCGCGTGGCAACGAGATCCGCTTTCTGGGACCGACTTTCCTGGACAGTGCCGTCTGGCTGCGCGAGCGCGTGCCGGGCCTGCAGGTGGTGATTCCTGCGGCCTCTCCGGCACGCCGACAGGAACTCGAGGTCTTGCTCGCCACGCATCCGGCTCGCGAGTTCGTGCATCTGCGCGACGGCGAGTCGCGCCAGGCAATGACCGCGTCCGACGCCGTGCTGCTGGCTTCCGGCACCGCGGCGCTCGAAGCCATGCTATGTCATCGTCCCATGGTGGTGGCCTACAAGATGGCGGCTGCGACGCACTGGCTGGCCAAGCGCATGGTCAAGACCGAGTGGATTTCGCTGCCCAACCTGATCGCCCAGGAAACCCTGGTACCCGAGCTGGTGCAGGAAGACGCGTCCTGTGAGGCGATCGGCGAGGCCCTGCTGACGTGGCTGGGCGACGAGACGCATCGCCAGGCCACGGAAACGCGTTTCGCCGCGCTGCACGCCACCCTCCAGCGTGGGGCCAGCGAGCGCGCCGCCGAGGCCATCGACAGCCTGGTCGTTTACGGACGCTTGCCCGAGGAGCCCACAGCATGACGGATTTTCCGCCCCTGGTGATCGACTACCACGGCTCGCGCCTGGCGGGTGTCGACGAAGTCGGTCGCGGCCCCCTGGTGGGGGCCGTGGTCGCGGCCGCCGTGATCCTCGATCCGGCTCGTCCCATCGAGGGGCTGGCCGATTCCAAGACCCTCAGCGAGAAACGCCGCCTGGCCCTGGCGGACGCCATCCGCGAGCAGGCCGCGGCGTGCGCGGTGGCCGAGGCGTCCGCCGAGGAGATCGATGCGCTCAATATCTTTCATGCCACGCACCTGGCCATGCGCCGGGCCATCGATGCCTTGCCGGTGACGGCGGAATATCTGCTGGTGGACGGCAATCGGATGCCGGGGCATCATGTGCCGGGGCAGTGCGTGGTCAAGGGCGACCGCCGCCATGCGGCGATCGGGGCCGCCTCGATTCTCGCCAAGGTGACGCGCGACGCCCAGATGGTCGCGCTGCACGAACGCCACCCCGAGTATGGTTTCGCGCGCCACAAGGGCTATCCTACCCGAGAGCATCTCGCGGCCCTCGAACGCCTGGGGCCGTTGGAGGAACACCGCCGCTCCTTTGCGCCGGTCAAGCAATGGCAGCTGCTGTAGTCCCACGCCGCGCCATGCCGTTATCGAATTCATTCAGGAAGGCGTCGCTTCGGCGGTGCCCTCCGCGTCGTTTCAAGAGCTCGTCATGACAACGCCTTTCGTACACCTGCGCGTCCACACCGAATATTCCCTGGTCGATGGCCTGGTACGCTTGAAGCCGTTGATCGAAGCGACGGTCGAGGGCGGCATGCCGGCCGTGGCCGTGACCGACGATTCCAATCTGTTCGGCCTGGTCAAGACCTACAAGGCGGCGCAAGGAGCGGGGCTCAAGCCGGTCATCGGGGCCGACCTGTGGATGGAAAACCCCCATGACGAAGAGCACCCCTACCGGGTCACGCTGCTGGCGATGGACAACGACGGCTACCGTCACCTGACCGAACTGATCTCGCAAGGCTGGAGCGAAGGTCAGCAGCGCGGCCAGGGCATCCTCAAGAAGGAATGGATCTTTGCCCGCAGCGCGGGCCTGATCGCGCTTTCCGGGGCCCGCGACGGCGAGATCGGCCGTTACCTGCTATCCGAGCACGGTCAGGCCGCGCGCGAGCTGTGCGAGGGCTGGAAGGCCGCCTTTCCGGGGCGCTTCTATCTGGAAGTCCAGCGTACCGGCCGCGAGCACGACGAGGAGTGCCTGCATCTGTCGGTGGCCCTGGCGGCCGAGACCGAGACGCCGGTGGTGGCGACCAATGACGTGCGCTTCCTGACCCGTGAGGACTACTGGGCCCACGAGACGCGGGTGGCGATCGGCGAGGGCAAGGCGCTCGACGACCCCAGGCGCGAGCGCCGCTACAGCGAAGAGCAGTACCTGAAGAGTCCGCAGGAGATGGCGGAGCTGTTCTCGGACCTGCCCGAGGCACTGGAAAACAGCGTGATGATCGCCGCGCGCTGCAACGTCGACGTGCCGCTGGGAGAAATCTTCCTGCCCGAGTACCCGGTGCCGGACGGCATGAGCATGGACGGCTTCTTCCGCAAGATTTCCCATGACGGCCTGACCGAGCGGCTCGACAAGCTGTTCTCCGGCGAGAACCCGATCTACCCCGGCCGCGACCTCGCCGAGTACGAACCGGCCTACCGCGAGCGTCTCGACTTCGAGCTCAACATCATCCTCGAGATGGGCTTCCCCGGGTACTTCCTGATCGTCATGGACTTCATCCAGTGGGCCAAGGACAACGACATTCCGGTGGGCCCGGGGCGCGGGTCCGGGGCGGGGTCGCTGGTCGCCTATGCGCTCAAGATCACCGACCTCGACCCGCTGGAATACGACCTGCTGTTCGAGCGCTTCCTCAACCCCGAGCGCGTGTCGATGCCCGACTTCGACGTCGACTTCTGCATGGAAAAGCGCGACCGGGTCATCGAGTACGTGGCGAGTCGCTACGGCCGCGATGCCGTCTCGCAGATCGTGACCTTCGGCACCATGGCCGCCAAGGCCGTGGTCCGCGACGTGGCGCGCGCCCAGGGCAAGCCGTACTCGATGGGCGACAAGCTCTCCAAGCTGATCCCCTTCGAGGTCGGCATGACCCTGGCCAAGGCCATCGAGCAGGAGCCGGCGCTCAAGGAATACCTGGACAGCGACGAGGAGTCCCAGGAAATCTGGGACATGGCGCTCAAGCTCGAGGGCATCACGCGCGGGACCGGCAAGCACGCCGGCGGGGTGGTGATCGCGCCCACCAAGCTCACCGATTTCTCGCCGCTGCTGTGCGATGAGGACGGCAGCGGCCTGGTCGTCCAGTACGACAAGAACGACATCGAGGAAGCCGGGCTGGTCAAGTTCGACTTTCTGGGGCTGCGCACGCTGACCATCATCGACTGGGCACTGGAGATGGTCGATACGGTGCGCGCCCGCGAAGGCCAGGGGCCGCTGGACATCGCCTCGATCCCGCTGGATGACGTGCCCACCTTCGACATGCTCAAGAAGGCCGAGACCACGGCGGTCTTCCAGCTCGAATCGCGCGGCATGAAGGAGCTGATCAAGCGCCTGCAGCCCGACTCGCTGGAAGACATGATCGCCCTGGTGGCCCTGTTCCGGCCGGGGCCGCTGCAGTCCGGCATGGTCGACGACTTCATCAACCGCAAGCACGGGCGTGCCGAAGTCGCCTATCCTCACCCGGACTATCAGCATGAGCTGCTCAAGCCGGTGCTCGAGCCCACCTACGGCATCATCCTCTATCAGGAGCAGGTGATGCAGATCGCCCAGGTGCTGGCGGGCTACAGCCTGGGGCAGGCCGACATGCTGCGTCGCGCCATGGGCAAGAAGAAGCCCGAGGAGATGGCCAAGCAGCGCGCCGGCTTCATGGAAGGGTGCGCGGCCAACGGCATCGACAAGGACCTGGCCGGCAACCTCTTCGACCTGGTGGAGAAATTCGCCGGCTACGGGTTCAACAAGTCGCACTCGGCGGCCTACGGGCTGGTCTCGTACCAGACGGCGTGGCTCAAGGCGCACTATCCCGCGCCCTTCATGGCGGCGGTGCTGTCCACCGAGATGGACAACCTCGACAAGGTCGTGCCGCTGATCGAGGAATGTCGCAACCAGGGACTGACGGTCACGCCGCCCGACGTCAACATGGGCAGCTACAAGTTCACCGTCGACGAGCAGGGACGCGTGGTCTACGGCCTGGGCGCGATTCGCGGCGTGGGCGAGGGCCCCATCGGCGCGATCGTCGAGGCGCGCGAGGCGGACGGCGCCTTCAGCGACCTGTTCGACTTCTGCCGCCGCGTCGATGCCAAGCGCCTCAACAAGCGTACCCTGGAAGCGCTGATCCGCTCCGGTGCGCTGGACAATCTCGGCCCCACCCGCGCGGTGCTGATGGCCTCGCTGGAGGCGGCGCTCAAGGCCGCCGCGCAGAGCACCACCAATGCCAACCTGGGCATGATGGACATGTTCGGCGAAGCGTTCAGCGAGCCCGAAGCCGGCGACGCCTACGCCGACTATCGCGGGGTGCGCGAATGGACCGACAAGGAGCGCCTGGCCGGCGAAAAGGACACGCTGGGCCTGTATCTGACCGGCCACCCCATCGATGAGTACGAATCCGAACTCAAGCGCTTCGTGTCGACGCGCATCGTCGACTTGAAGCCCCAGCGGGGCGAGTCGCAGCGGGTCGCGGGGCTGGTCGTGGCCATGCGCACCATGAAGTCCAAGCGTGGCGACACCATGGCGTTCATCACCCTGGATGACCGTACCGGTCGAATCGAGGCATCGCTGTTCGGCGAGATGTTCGAGCAGGTTCGCGGCAAGCTCGGCACCGACGAGGTCCTGATCATCGAAGGCGAGGTGAGCACCGACGACTACTCGGGCGGACTGCGGCTGCGAGGCAAGGAAGTCACGCCGATGGTCGACGCGCGCACCCGTTATGGCGAGGCCGTGGAACTCACCGTGGACGGAACGCGTCTCAATGGACGCTTCGCGCGCAGTCTGCACGACAGCTTGACGCCATGGTGCGATCCTCAGGGCCTGCCGGTGCGCGTGCGTTATCGCAACCCCGAGGCCAGCGGTGTGCTGGAACTCGGCGCGCCCTGGCGCGTGGCGCCCAGCGACGACCTGCTCATCGCCCTGCGCGAGGTAGAGGGGCAGGAGGCGGTCACGTTGCACTATCGAGGCTGACCGCGCAGGCTCTAACCGCGCGGGACGATGCATGGTGTCTTGCGTGACGCGTTCAGGGTGCGATAATGCCTGTTTACGGCCGGTTGGCGCCATGCCCTGTCCGTCACAGCGTCGCCTCGCGCGGCATCGGACGTGCGGCCCCGGGCTGCCCAAGACCACAAAGTAGACGCTCTATGAACCCCAATTACCTGGACTTTGAACAGCCGATCGCCGAGCTGGAAGCCAAGATCGAAGAGCTGCGCCTGGTCGGTAACGACAGCGGAATCAGCTTAAGCGACGAGATCGGCAAGCTCGAAGACAAGAATCGCAAGCTCACCGAATCGATCTTTCGCGATCTCAGTGCCTGGCAGGTGTCGCAACTCTCGCGCCACCCGCAGCGCCCGTACATGCTCGATTACGTCGAGAGCCTGTTCAGCGATTTCGACGAGCTGCACGGCGATCGGAACTTCGCCGACGACGCCGCGATCGTGGGCGGCGTGGCGCGTCTCGACGACAAGCCGGTGATGCTCATCGGCCATCAGAAGGGACGCGACGTCAAGGAAAAGGTGCGCCGCAACTTCGGGATGCCGCGTCCGGAAGGCTATCGCAAGGCGTGCCGACTGATGGAGATGGCCGAGCGCTTCAAGATGCCGGTACTGACGTTCATCGACACCCCGGGTGCCTATCCCGGCATCGATGCCGAGGAGCGCGGCCAGAGCGAGGCGATCGCCTATAACCTGGCGGTCATGTCGCGCCTCAGGACCCCGATCGTCGCCACCGTCGTGGGCGAGGGCGGTTCCGGCGGGGCGCTGGCCATCGGCGTCTGCGACGAGCTGCAGATGCTGCAGTATTCCACCTATTCGGTGATCTCTCCCGAGGGCTGCGCCTCGATTCTGTGGAAGAGTGCCGAGAAGGCGTCCGAAGCCGCTCAGGCCATGGGCATTACCGCCGAACGCCTCAAGGAGCTGGGCTTCGTCGACACGCTGATCAAGGAGCCGCTGGGAGGTGCGCATCGCAACCCCCAGAAGATGGCCGGTCATATCAAGGACGCGCTGGGTGCCAGCCTCGAGCGACTGGAGTCCATGGAAATGGACGATCTGCTGTCGCGTCGTTACGAGCGCCTGATGAGTTATGGCGCGCCCCAATAACGCATCGTCCTCCCCCGATGCCCTTGTCGATGACGCCCTGGCGATGACCTCGCCGGGGCGTTGCGTTTGGGTGGCCCTTTCCGGCGGACTGGATTCGTCGCTGCTGCTGACACTCGCAGTCGCTGCCTGCCGCCGCCATCCGCGACCGCTCTATGCGGTGCACGTCAATCACGGCCTGCAGGACGCCGCTGCCGCCTTCGAGGCGCATGCGCGGTGGCTGTGCGGCCGCCTCGGGGTGCCGTTGTTCGTGGAGCGCGCCAGGGTCGAGCGCGGTGCACGGGGACTCGAAGCTCACGCCCGCGATGCTCGGCTGGCGGCCTTTGCCAGGCGCGTCGCGCCGGGCGAGACGCTATTGCTTGCCCAGCACGCCGACGACCAGGCGGAGACCCTGTTGCTGGCGGGACTGCGAGGCAGCGGCTTGCGCGGCATGGCCGCCATGCCCGAAAGGCGCGAATGGCAGGGGCGTGTCATGGTCCGGCCCTGGCTGTCCGTGACGCGGGCGGCGCTCGCGCGCGCGGCCGAGGCGCGCGGCTTGCGCTGGATCGACGATCCGAGCAACGCCGACGAACGCTTCGACCGCAACTATCTGCGGCGTAGCGTCATGCCGGCGCTGGCGTCACGCTGGCCGGAGGCGGCGACGTCGCTGTCACGCACCGCCGAGCAGCTGGGCGAGAGCGATGCGTTACTGGAAGAGTTGGCAGGGGAAACCTTGCAGGCCCTGGGCGGCGACGCCGCCTGCTTGCCGGTGGCGGATCTCCTGGCGCTGTCCCGCCCACGCCAGCGGCTTCTCGTGCGCCACGCCTGCCGGCAACTCTCTCTGTCCACACCGCCGCGGGCGCGTCTCGAGAGCCTGCTCGAACAGCTCGAGGCGCGCGGTGACGCACAGATCCATGTCGCCTGGCCGGGCGGGGAAGCCCGGCGCTGGCAAGGGCACCTCCATCTGCTGGCGCCGCGCGAGCCTGTCGATGTCGACTGGCAAGCCGTGTGGGATGGCGTCACTCCTCTGGAAACGCCGTCGGGCCCTCTGGACTGGCAGCTGGTAGCCGAGTCGCCGCGTGATGTCCGTCTCACGCTGGGCCGGCGTCGGGGCGGCGAGACGCTGCGCGTGGCGGGACGCGGCCGGCGCGACGTCAAGCGGCTCCTGCAGGAAGCCGGGATTCCCCCCTGGCAGCGCGAACGCGTATGGCTGGTCTGGGAGGGCGAGACCCTGGTCGGGGTACTGGGCATCGCCGCCGCCGAGGGCTGGCGGCTGCGGGCGATGCCGACTAGCGGCTGAGCTCGAGCCGAAACCCGGCGTTGCGCTGATAGAGCGCTTCCTGTTCCAGGTCGGCGCTCAGCAGGGGCTGATCGCTGGCCTGGTCGAGGTCCACGTAGAGGGTCTCGCCATCGGCACGCAGCGTCACATCGCGGGGCGGCTGCTCGGGGCGTGAGTGGTTGAGGGCCACCGCCAGGCGCAGCAGGCGTGCCAGCCGTGCGTAGGTGGTACGCGCGGCGGCCGGGAGGGCGTCGAGCTCCTTGCCGGGAAACTTGCGGCGATGCGCACGCACCAGGAAGGCCAGGGCCTGCTGCTCGGGGCGCGAGAACCCGGCCAGGTCGGAGTTCTCCAGCAGGTAGGCGCCATGCCGGTGGAACTGGCTGTGGGAAATCGCCAGGCCAATCTCATGCAGTTCGGCGCCCCACGCCAGAAACTGGCATTGTTCCTGACTCAGCGACCAGTGATCGGCGACCTGTGTGACCAGATGGTCGGCGGTGGCCCGCACGTTGTTGGCCTGGCGGGCGTCCACGTCGAAGCGTCGGCGCAGGGTGAGCAGGGCCGCCGCGCGGGAGTCCTCGGTGGTGTTGCGGCCGAGGAGGTCGTAGAGTACGCCTTCGCGCAGGGCGCCGTCGGAGTAGCGCATGCGTTCCAGGTCGAAGGCCTCGAAGATGGCACACAGGATTGCCACGCCGGCCGGGAATACCCGTGCCCGGTCGCTCTTGAGCCCCTCCATGGCGACCTTGTCGAGCTTCTTGCACTTCAGCAGCCGGCCGCGCAGGTTCTTCAGCCCCTGACGCGTGATCATGCCTTCCGGCGCATCGCCGCTTGCGGCCTGCACGGCGGCGATGGCCTTGATGGTACCGCTGGACCCCACCGGGTCCTGCCAGCCAAGCTCCTGGTAGGGACGGCGAATGTTGGCCAGCTCGGAAAGCGCGGCGAGCTCGGCCGCGCGAAAGGCCTTTTCGCTGATGTCGCCGTTGGCGAAGAAACGCTGCGTATAGGCCACGCAGCCCATGTGCAGACTTTCCAGCGCCAGCGGTTCGAAGCGCTCGCCGATGATGAGCTCGGTGGAGCCGCCGCCGATGTCGACGATGAGTCGTCGTCCATGCACCTCGGCCAGTGCATGCGCGGCCCCCAGGTAGATCAGGCGGGCTTCCTCGCGACCGGCAATGATCTCGATGGGGTGGCCGATCAAGGCCTCGGCGCGGTCGATCAGTGCCTGGCGGTTGCGCGCTGCGCGCAGGGCGTTGGTTCCCACGATGCGGACATCGCTGGCCGCGAGTCCGCTCAGATACGGCGCGAAGCGTTCCAGGCAGTCCAGGGCGCGCTGCATGGCGTCGTCATCGAGCCGCTCGTCTTCGTCGAGCCCCGCTGCCAGCTGCACTTTCTCGCCCAGTTTGGCGACGACCTGCAGCTGGCCGGCATAATGATTGGCGACCAGCAGGTGGAAGCTATTCGATCCCAGGTCGATGGCGGCGAGACGTCGGGGAGCCGGGTAGCGACTGCTCATGCGAGGGTCCTTTGCACAGTAATGGAGCAAGGTTGCGGGGCTGTCCGGTGCTTGTCAATTACCGCCATGTGGCGTTCGATGACAGAATACGACACAAGAGAGGGCCGACATGAGCGAGCGATTGATCGAGGTCACGGACGACACCTTCGAGGAGCGAGTCCTGGAGCCCCAGACGCCCGTCCTGGTGGCGTTCGTGGCCGCCTGGTGCGCGCCCTGTCGGGAGCTGCGGTCGCGTTTGTCCGCCCTGGCTGCCGCCCGCGACGCCCTGCAGGTGGCATTGTGCGACGTGGACCTCAACCCGGCCACGGCGGACAAGTACGGCGTACGGGGCATGCCGACCCTGGTCCTGTTCGTCGGCGCGAGCATGGAAAGTTCGCGGGTGGGGGCATTGTCCACGACACAACTCGAAGGCTGGCTCGATGCGCAACTGACGTCTTGAACCGTTGCATGCCGTGCGGTCGCGCCGGCAGGGAGCCGAAGGGGCTTGCGTTTGCCTGTCGGCTTGACTACCATCGGGTTGTTCGCCTGTTCCGAATGCTTCCTGACCGTCACGCGGCAACGCCGTCGCGGTCCTTCAAGTCGTCAGATCGCCCCAAGTATTCTTGTCTCGCCAAGCCTTCCATCAGGAGCTGGGCATGGCGTCAGGCGACGCGAACCGATCTCTCAATGCCATTTTTTCGCTTACCCCTCGCGCGGCGATGCCTTGATGCATGAATGCGACGAGTGGAAAGGATTTCCTGGGGCCCTCTGAACGCACCGCGCGGCGCACAACCGCCTCCTGTCTTTTGTCCGGCAATCCCATTGCCTCGCCGACACGAGCAATCTCTGACGAAACCGATGAATCTTACCGAACTCAAGCAAAAAACCGTTCCCGAACTGCTGGATATTGCCCGGGAAATGGGCATCGACAATCTGGCGCGTTCGCGTAAACAAGACATCATCTTTGCCATTCTCAAGAAGCACGCGAAAAGTGGCGAAGACATCTATGGCGATGGGGTGCTGGAAATCCTGCAGGACGGCTTCGGCTTTCTGCGCAGTGCCGATAGCTCCTATCTGGCCGGCCCCGACGATATCTATGTCTCGCCGTCGCAGATTCGCCGTTTCAACCTGCGCAAGGGCGACAGCATCGCCGGCAAGATCCGGCCGCCGAAGGAAGGGGAGCGCTATTTCGCGCTGCTCAAGGTCAACGAGATCAACTTCGATCGGCCGGAAAACGCCAAGCACAAGATCCTGTTCGAGAACCTGACGCCGCTGTTCCCTCAGGAACGCATGGTGATGGAGATCGGCAACGGTTCGACCGAGGATCTGACCTCGCGGGTGATCGACCTCACGTCGCCCATCGGCAAGGGCCAGCGTGGCCTGATCGTCTCGCCCCCCAAGGCGGGCAAGACGCTGATGCTGCAGAACATCGCCACGTCCATCACGCGCAACAACCCCGAGTGTCATCTGATCGTGCTGCTGATCGACGAGCGGCCCGAGGAGGTCACCGAGATGTCGCGCACCGTGCGTGGCGAAGTGGTGGCCTCGACCTTCGACGAGCCGCCCGCGCGTCACGTTCAGGTCGCCGAGATGGTCATCGAGAAAGCCAAGCGCCTGGTCGAGCACAAGCGCGACGTGGTGGTGCTGCTCGATTCCATCACGCGCCTGGCGCGCGCCTACAACACCGTGGTGCCGTCGTCCGGCAAGGTGCTGACCGGCGGTGTCGACGCGCATGCGCTCGAGAAGCCCAAGCGTTTCTTCGGGGCCGCGCGCAACATCGAGGAAGGCGGCAGCCTGACCATCATCGCCACGGCGCTGGTTGACACCGGTTCCAAGATGGACGAGGTCATCTTCGAGGAGTTCAAGGGGACCGGCAACATGGAAGCGCACCTCGACCGCAAGCTGGCCGAGAAGCGCGTCTATCCGGCGCTCAACATCCGCCGCTCCGGCACGCGTCGCGAGGACCTCATCGCCTCCGAGGAAGAAATGCAGCGCATGTGGATCCTGCGCAAGCTGCTCAATCCGATGGACGACGTGGCGGCGACGGAGTTTCTGATCGATCGTCTGAAGGATACCAAGACGAATATCGAATTCTTCGAGGCCATGAAAAGGCGTTGATTCTGGCCTGCTGCGCTCGGCAACACGGCGTTGAACTCCGGTTCGCCATGCTCATGTACTAAAGTACACCCCGCTGGCTCGCCGGAGTTCGCCTTGTTTTGCCTTCGCTCGCTGCGGCCAGCTCTCAACGCTTGATAATATGCTGAGGCGAGTGGCGCCCAGGGATGGAGTCATAGCGCCTTCGGAAGGCCTGCCCCGGCTGACGCGTGCAAGATATCGCCGGGCTGAAGGTCGATGGGCGGTCAATGAAAGGGGCGGCATGTTATGCTGCCCTTTTTCGCGTTCTGGCACGGAAAACCACATGAAGTATCGGGACTTGCGCGATTTCATCGCGGCGCTGGAAGCACGTGGCGAGCTCACGCGGGTGACGGCGGAGGTCGATCCCTACCTGGAGATCACCGAAATCTGCGACCGCACCCTGCGGGCCGGGGGGCCGGCGTTGCTGTTCGAGAACGTCAAGGGCCACGCCATGCCGTTGCTGGGCAACCTGTTCGGCACGCCGGAGCGGGTCGCGCTGGGCATGGGCCAGGACTCGACCGCCGCGCTGCGCGAGGTCGGCGAGCTGCTGGCGTTTCTCAAGGAGCCGGAGCCGCCCAAGGGCTTTCGCGATGCCTGGGAAAAGCTGCCGATCTTCAAGCAGGCGATGAGCATGGGGCCCAAGACGCTGCGCAAGGCGCCCTGTCAGGAAGTGATCCTGGAAGGCGACGACGTCGACCTCGACCGCCTGCCGATCCAGCATTGCTGGCCGGGCGACGTGGCGCCGCTGGTGACCTGGTCGCTGGTGGTGACCAAAGGGCCGAACAAGACGCGCCAGAACCTGGGGATATACCGCCAGCAGAAGCTGGGCAAGAACCGCCTGATCATGCGCTGGCTCTCGCACCGCGGCGGCGCGCTCGACTTCCAGGAATGGCAGAGTGCGCATCCCGGCGAGCCGTTTCCGGTCGCCGTCGCACTGGGCGCCGATCCGGCGACCATCCTGGGCGCGGTGACGCCGGTACCCGACAACCTCTCCGAGTACGCGTTCGCGGGGCTGCTGCGCGGGTCACGCACCGAGCTGGTCAAGTGCGGGCATGCCGATCTCGAGGTGCCGGCGTCCAGCGAGATCGTCCTCGAGGGCTACATCTACCCCGATGACACCGCTCCCGAAGGCCCCTACGGCGACCATACCGGCTATTACAACGAGGTCGAGACCTTCCCGGTGTTCACTGTCGAGCGGATCACCCATCGCCGCGATCCGATCTATCATTCGACCTATACCGGACGTCCGCCGGACGAGCCCGCCATTCTGGGGTTGGCGCTCAACGAAGTGTTCGTGCCGATCCTGCGCAAGCAATTCCCCGAAATCGTCGATTTCTACCTGCCCCCGGAAGGCTGCTCCTATCGCATGGCGGTGGTGACCATGAAAAAGCAGTATCCGGGGCACGCCAAGCGCGTGATGATGGGCGTATGGAGCTTCCTGCGCCAGTTCATGTACACCAAGTTCGTGATCGTCCTCGACGACGATGTCGACGCGCGCAACTGGGAGGACGTGATCTGGGCGATCACGACCCGCATGGACCCGGCACGCGATACGGTGATGGTCGAAAACACCCCCATCGATTATCTCGACTTCGCCTCGCCGACCGCGGGGCTGGGCTCGAAGATGGGGCTCGACGCGACGACCAAATGGGCGGGCGAGACCCAGCGCGAGTGGGGGACCCCCATCGTCATGGACGAGGCCGTCAAGCGGCGCGTCGATGAGCGCTGGGGGGAATACGGCATCGCCACGCCGCCACCGCCACCCCGCCATTCGCCCCCGAGCGACGAACGAGGACACGATGACGTCTAAGACACTGACCTGCCAAGTCACGTCGGTCGAGGATCTGACGCCCGACGTATTCCGCGTCCATTTGACGGGACGCCGCGAAGCCATTGCGCATGCGCCGGGGCAGTACCTGGAACTCAAGCTCGATGAGCAAACCTGGGTGCCGTTTTCCATCGCCAACGCGCATGCCGATGACGGGGTCATCGAGCTGCACGTGCAGCACTGGCCGGAGCGCAGCAATTCGGCCCGCCTGCGCGAATTGCTGGTGCACGCCGCGCGACTGACGGTGCGTCTGCCCAATGGTGGCTGCGTGCTCGATACCCGCAGTCGGCGTCCCTTGACGCTGATCGCCGCCGGGACGGGATTCGCCCAGATGAAGGCGATCGTCGAGGCGGCGCTGGCCAACGATCACCCGGGGCCGATTCGGCTGTGGTGGGCGGTCAAATCGCCCCGTGACCTGTACCTGGAAAGCCTGGCGCTCGAATGGGCCGCCACGCATCCCCACCTCGACGTGCATACCGTGGTCGAGGACAGCGAGCCCGCGCTGAGCGCGCCGGCCGGCGTGACGCGGCACATCGGCCGCATCGACGAGGTGCTTGCCGAGTACCACGGCGACATCTCCGGCGACGATGTCTACCTGTCCGGCTCGCCGGGCATGGTGTACGCCTGCATCGACACCCTGGCCCCGCTGGGGCTCGACCCCGAGCGAGTGTTTTCCGATGTCTTCGCCTATGCGCCGCGCGTACCGTTGATCCCCCTGCCGGAAGAGGTTAGCGAAGAAGCCCCGCTGTCACCCGGGGAACGCCGTGCGGAGGATGATGCATGAGCCAGTCGCCGATTCTCGTGACCGGGGGCGCCCAGCGCCTCGGGCGTCATTGCGTGGAGCGTCTGCTCGACGATGGCCAGCCGGTGATATTGAGCTACCGGCGCGAGCGCGAGGCACTGGACGCCTTGCGCCAGCGTGGTGCCGTGACCCTGCAGGCGGATTTCTCGAGCGAAGCGGGCATCCTCGACTTCATCGCTCGCCTGAAGGCACAGACGTCGTCGTTGCGCGCCATCGTCCACAACGCCAGCGACTGGGCGCCGGACAGTCTCGGCGATGACGCCGGCGCCAATTTCGAACGCCTGTTCCGCGTGCACATGCAGGCGCCGTACCTGATCAACCTGCATGCCCGTGAATTGCTCGACGCCTGCCAGGAGCCCCAGCGCGACATCATCCACATGACCGATTACGTCAGTCAGAAGGGATCGCGCAAGCATGCCGCCTACGCGGCGACCAAGGCGGGACTGGACAATCTGACCCTGTCCTTCGCGGCGATGTACGCGCCGAGCATCCAGGTCAATGCCATCGCGCCCGCCCTGATCATGCTCAACGAGGGCGACGACGAGGCCTATGCCGAGAAGGCCAAGGCCAAGTCGCTGATGGCCAAGGTGCCGGGGCCGGGCGTGATCTATCAGACGCTGCGTTATCTGCTCGACAACGATTTCGTGACCGGTGCGATCCTGCCCGTGGACGGCGGACGGCACTTGCGCTGAGGGGCATCGGCCGGCGTGCACTTGTCAAATGACGACAGCCGTGTAGGATGAGGCCATGTTCTGGAGTCAACCCATGCCAATAGCATCCTTCATCTCGAACGCGCGTCCCCAACCGGCCCCCGTGGCCGGGGATGCGGCGTGCGCGAGTATCGGCTTCGGCTTCGGCTATTGGTATTGGTTTAGCACCGGCGTGCCCGGCGCTCAGGTCTGATGGCCTGACACGCCGCGAGGCACGCCCAACCCCGGGTTGCCTCCTGCGTCTTAGAACCCCCGGTCGGCAACCCGATCGGGGGTTCTTGCGTTTAATCCACCCAACATTGATGAACGACACGGGAGCGAAACATGATCGAGTTCGGCGGCACATGGCAAGGCAAGGGCGCACTATATTATTGGCGATTTAGCGACGAACGGTCGGCCCCAGTTGCCACCTCCGACCGTGACACGCTGGGTGGCGTCCGCCGAACACGAAGTTCCGCTGTCCGCCCGTGACGGACAGCCCAGCCAAGAGACTCGACATGAACGCACCCTTGACGATGCCCCAACACCCCGACGCCACCGCGTCGCCCTCGCACCACCCATTGCCCACGCCGGGTGAGCTCAAGCAGCGCGTACCGCTGGACCCGGCCCTCGAAGCCCGCATCGCGCAGCAGCGCGACGCCGTCCAGGCGGTCCTCGACGGGCGGGATGATCGCCTTCTGGTGGTCGTCGGCCCTTGCTCGATCCATGACCCGCAGGCGGCGTTGGCGTATGCCGAGAAGCTCAGCGAACTTGCCGCGCGTCTCGACGATCGCCTGCTGATGGTAATGCGCGTCTACATCGAGAAGCCGCGTACCACCGTGGGCTGGAAAGGCCTGGCCTACGATCCCCATCTGGATGGCAGCGACGACATGGCACATGGCCTGGAAGTGTCGCGGCGCCTGATGCGCGACATCGCCGCCCTGGGCATGCCCGTGGCCACCGAGTTGCTGCATCCGATGACGGCACCTTACCTCGAGGATCTGCTCAGTTGGGTCGCCATCGGCGCACGTACCACCGAATCCCAGGTGCATCGCGAACTGGCCAGTGGCCTGCAGGCCGCGGTGGGATTCAAGAACGGCACCGATGGCAGCGTCGACGTGGCCATCGCCGCGATGCAGTCGGCCGCGCATCCGCATCGTCATTTCGCCATCGACGATGCCGGGCGTCCGGCGATGCGCGAGACCCGGGGCAATCCGCATACCCATGTCGTGCTGCGTGGCGGTCACGGCAAGCCGAACTACGATGCGGCTTCGGTGCGCGCCTGTCGGCTGGATCTGCAGGCGGCCGGTATCACGCCGCGTTTGATGGTCGATTGCAGCCATGCCAATTCGCGCAAGGATCACCGCCGCCAGACCGAGGTCATGCTGGATGTGCTCGAACAGCGCTTGGCCGGCAATCACGACGTGACCGGCGTCATGCTCGAAAGCTATTTGCACGAGGGCAAGCAGCCGCTCAAGCCGGGCGCGTTGCGCTATGGCGTCTCCGTCACCGATGCCTGCCTGGGCTGGGAAGCGACCGAGCACTTGCTCACGCTGGCCGCCGAGCGGCTGGGCGGTGTCGTGCGTTGACCGTGTCCCGGCTTCATGGCGTTGTCACATGGCGCGGCTAGGGTAGTGCCTCACAGGAGCTTCGTGATGCGACCCCGAGCGGTCGCCGGCCCGTGAGGAGAGACCATGAGCAAGGAAATCGAAACCCAGCGCAATTTCAATCCCGGCACCAACGAACCGTTCTCGTCGGTGCTGGCGCGACATGTCTCGCGACGCGACATCATGCGGGGAGGGCTGAGTCTGGCCGCTCTGGGCATGTTGGGCGGCATCGGCGGGCTCAACCTCGCCAATGCCCAGGAAAGCGGGAGCGGCAAGACGCCGCTGGCCCTGGCGTTCGAGTCGCTGCGCGGCTCGCGCACCGATGCCGTGGTGGTGCCCGAGGGCTATACCGCTCAGGTCCTGGTCCCCTGGGGAACGCCGCTGAACGGCGCGGCGACGGAGTGGAAGCACGACATGCGCATGACCGCCGAGGCGCAGGCCGAGCGCGTGGGCATGCATCACGATGGCATGCATGCCTTTGCGCTCGATGCGGACAATGCCTCGCGGGATTTCCTGCTCGCCCTCAACAACGAATACATCGATCAGGCGGCATTGTGGGCGCCGCAGGGCGGGCCGACGAATGCCGACAGTGGCCGGCGGCCGGCCGATGAGGTGCGCACCGAGATCAACGCGCACGGGATTACCTTGGTCAGGGTACGCAAGGACGCCGAGGGGCGCTGGACGCATGTGCCGGACGATGCCCGCAACCGGCGCTTCACCAGTGCCACGCCGATGGAGCTGGCGGGCCCCGTGGCCGGCAGCGATTACGTCAGGACGCGTTATTCCCTGGAAGGCACGCACACACGCGGCACCAACAACAACTGTGCCAACGGGTATACCCCATGGGGCACCTACCTGACCTGCGAGGAAAACTGGCCGGAGGTGTTCGTCAATACCGGCGAGCGTCACGCCGACGATGCGCGCCTGGGGCTGCCCACCGAGCGCGGGCGCTACGGCTGGGAGACCGCGGCCGGCGCCGAGGGCGAGCGCGACGACGAGTTCGCGCGATTCGATGTCACCCCGCGTGGCAACGGGCCGCAGGACGACTATCGCAACGAGACGCGCACCTTCGGCTATATCGTGGAGATCGATCCGTACGACGGCCAGTCCCGCGCCGTGAAGCGCACCGCGCTGGGACGCTTCCGCCACGAGGGCTGCTGGCCGGGCAAGCTGGTCGCCGGCGAGCCGGTCGTCTTCTATTCCGGGCATGACGCCCGCAACGAGTACATCTACAAGTTCGTGTCCGACGCCAAGTGGGACCCGGCGGATGCCAACCGCCCCGGCGAGGCATATGACCGTCTCGCGCTGGGTGCCAAGTACATGGACGAGGGAACGCTTTACGTGGCGCGTTTCGATGCCGATGGCGGCGGGGAATGGCTGGCGCTCGAGCCGGACACGCGCGTGGCGGACGGCGGCACGCTGGCCGAGGCCTTGTCGCTGGCGGAAGACGACCGCGCGGGCGTCATCGTGCACACCTGCGACGCCGCCGACCTGCTCGGCGCGACACCCATGGACCGCCCCGAGTGGGGGACCGTGGACCCGAGCTCCGGCGAGGTCTACATGACGTTGACCAACAACTCCCGGCGCACCGAGGCCGACTCGGCACCGACCTTCACCAATGAAGGCGACGCCATCGAGGCGGCAGGCGTGGGTTATGCCACGGCCCCTGCCAATGCCGCCAACCCGCGCGCCGACAACGAGGCGGGGCAGGTGATCCGCTGGCGGGAGCGGGGCGACGACGCCACGCGTTTCGACTGGGAGGTGTTCGTGTTCGGCGCCGCCGCAGACGATACCGACAACCTGTCGGGGTTGACCGAGCGCAACCAGTTCGCCAGCCCCGATGGCCTGTGGTACGACGATCGCGGCGACGGCCAGGGCATTCTGTGGATCGAGACCGACAATGGCTACGACGGTGTCGCCGAGCAGACCAACGACCAGGTACTGGCGGTGGTGCCGGCGGCTTTGTCACGCGAGAGCGGCCAGGCGTCGGTGGTGGGGGCCGCCAACCAGCAGCAACTCAAGCGGTTTGCGGTGGGCCCCAACGACTGCGAGGTGACCGGCATCTTCGCCACGCCGGACAAGACGGCGCTGTTCATCAACATCCAGCATCCCGGCAATTGGCCGGCGGATGCCGATGCGGTGATACAGGATGCCACGAAGGCCGCCGTCGGTAGCGTGCGCCCGCGGGCCGCCACGGTCGTGATCCAGAAAGCCGACGGTGGGCAGATCGGCGTGTAGCTGAAGGCTTGAGGCGACAAGACAACCCCTCCGAGGTCATGCCTCGGAGGGGTTGGCGTTTCCGGGGAGTGGATTCCGCAAGCTGTCGACGAGCGTCGACTCAGGACTTGGCCGCGTAGGCGTAGAGCAATGTCTCTTGGGCGCTGATGGGCTCGGCGTCACCGGCATCGAGCAGTTGATAGCGGCCGTCGCTGAGCAGCTCCCAGCTCTGGCAGTTGTCCACCAGGTAGGTGGCCAGGTCCTTGCGCACCCGTTGGGCGATCTTCTTGTCGAGGAGCGGAAAGCAGGTCTCCACGCGGCGGAACATGTTGCGCTCCATGAAGTCGGCACTGGAGCACCAGGTCTCGGGCTTGCCGCCGTTGTGGAAGTGAAACACCCGCGTGTGTTCCAGAAAGCGGCCGATGATCGAGCGCACCCGGATGTTCTCGGAGACGCCCTCGACCCCGGGGCGCAGGCAGCACATGCCGCGAATGATCAGATCGCACTGCACGCCGGCGCGCGAGGCGCGGTAGAGCGCGCGAATCAACTGCGGCTCGGTCAGCGAGTTGCACTTGATGATCAGCTGCGCCTTGTGACCTTTTTCGGCCTGACGCGCTTCGCGATCGATCATGGCCACCAGGCGGTCATGCAGCACGAAGGGCGCATGCAGCAGGGTGTCGATCTGGCGCGGCTTGCCCATCCCCGAGAGTTGCTGGAAGACCATGTGCACGTCTTCACAGAGCGTTTCGTTGGCGGTGAGCAGGCTGTAGTCGGTATACAGCTTGGCGGTCTTGGAGTGGTAGTTGCCGGTGCCCAGGTGCGCGTAATAGCGCAAGGCGCCGCGTTCGCGGCGTACCACATGGAGCATCTTGGCATGCGTCTTGTAGGCCATGACCCCGTAGATGACGATGGCGCCGGCTTCTTGCAGGCGCGAGGCCAGTGCCAGGTTGTCGGCCTCGTCGAAACGGGCGCGCAACTCGATGACCACGGTGACTTCCTTGCCGTTGCGCGCCGCATTGACCAGGGCGCCGACGATGGGCGAGTCCGCGCCGGTCCGGTAGAGGGTCTGCTTGATCGCCAGCACGTCGGGGTCGTCGGCCGCCTCTTGAAGCCAGTCCTCGATCAGCGAGAAGGACTGGAAAGGATGATGCAGCAAGATGTCGCTCTGTGCGATCTGGGTGAACAGGCTGACGTCGCTCTTCACCTGACGCGGCAACCCCGGCGTGAAGGTGCGATACAGCAGGTCGGGGCGGTCGACGTCGCTCAGTACCGACATCAAGCGTGTCAGATTGACGGGGCCGGAAACGCGGTACAGGTCCGCCTCGTCGAGTTCGAACTGGGTCAGCAGGAAACGCGAGAGTTGATCGGGGCAGTTGTCGGCGACTTCCAGACGCACGCCGCTGCCGTAGCGCCGCGCCAGCAGCTCGCCGCGCAGTGCCGAGGCCAGGTCCGAGACGTCCTCGGGGTCGACGGCCAGATCGGCGTTGCGCGTCAGGCGGAACTGGTAGCAGCCACGCACTTCCATGCCGGGGAAGACCTCCTGGGCATGGGCGTGGATCATCGAGGAGAGAAACACGTACTCGGTGTAGCCGGACTCGCACAGCTCGCTCGGCAGGCGCATCAAGCGTGGCAGCGAGCGCGGCGCGGGCAGGATGGCCATGCCCCCCTCGCGACCGAAGGCGTCGGTGCCCTCGAGCTCGACGATGAAGTTCAGGCTCTTGTTGACCAGGCGCGGGAAGGGGTGCGAGGGGTCGAGGCCGATGGGACTGATCACCGGCATGATCTCTTCGGCGAAATACTCGCGCACCCAGGCGGCCTGCGCCTCGGTCCACTGCGTGCGGCGTCGGAAGCGCAGCCCCTGCTCCTCGAGGGCCGGGATCAGCGTCTCGTTGAGGATATGATATTGACGCTCGACCTGCTCATGCGTGATGCGCGAGATTTCGGCCAGTACCTGGCGCGGCGGCAGGCCGTCGGCACCGCTTTCCTCGCGCGACAGGGCAATCTGATGCTTGAGCCCGGCCACCCGAATTTCGAAGAACTCATCCAGGTTGGAGGAAAAGATCAGCAGAAACATCAACCGATTGAGCAGTGGATGCGAAGGATCCAGGGCCTGCTCGAGCACGCGGATATTGAACTGCAGATGCGACAGCTCGCGGTTGAAATACAGCGACGGATCGTCGAGATCGGCTTCGGGAGACGGCGTGGGCTTGGCGTGAATCCCCGTGCGCGTCCGATTGACGCGCAGCGGCGGTGCCTCGCTGGTGTCCTGAGAGGCGGCGTTTTCCGTGCCGATCGGCACATCGGAAGAGCGCGTGTCATCCATCTGGGGTCCCCGTCATCGCTACTGATATACCGCTGATGGGCGAGCATGTCACGTGCGTGTGACAGGCGCATGACAAGTGTTGCTCAATGTATTCAGTCTAGGCGGTCGGCAGCGGCGCGTCCCGCACGACCCGCCGCGTCAGGTGTCTTCCTCGGGATCGTGACGACGGCGTCTGACCAGGCGGCCGAAAAGAATGCCGACCTCGAAGAGCAGCCACATGGGAATCGCCAGGAGGCTTTGCGAGACGACGTCGGGGGGCGTCATCATCATGCCGATGACGAAGCAGCCGACGATGACATAGGGACGCTTCTTGCTCAGGCTCTCGACGCTGGTGGCACCGGTCCAGATCATCAGGAAGGTGGCGATGGGAATCTCGAATGCCGCTCCGAAGGCGAAGAACAGCTTGAGCACGAAGTTGAGGTATTGATTGATATCGGTCATGACCGCGACGTTTTCCGGCCCGGTGTGCACGAAGAAGTCGAACAGCAGCGGAAAGACCACGAAATAGGCGAAGGCCACACCGGCGTAGAACAGCAGGATGCTGGAGGCGAGCAGCGGAAAGGCCAGGGCCTTTTCGTGCCGGTACAGGCCCGGGGCGACGAACGCCCAGGCCTGGTACAGCACGAACGGTACGGCAATGAACAGTGCCGCGAACAGCGTCAGCTTGAAGGGCGCCAGGAACGGCGATGCCACTTCGGTGGCGATCATCTGCGAGCCCGCCGGCAGCAGCGCCATCAGCGGGTCGGCCACGAAGCTGTAGATATCGTTGGAAAACGCGTACAGCGCCGCGAAGATGGCCAGGATGAGTACCACCGCCTTGACCAGCCGCGAACGTAGCTCGATCAGGTGTTCGATCAGGGGCGCCTGGGGCTGCTGCTCCGGTTCGCGCGGCGGTGTCTCGCTCATGGTGCGTTGGAATCCTTGGCGGAGGGGGCCGCCGGGGGCTCGGGCGTTTCCCGCGAGGCGGCGGTCGATGGCGGAGTCTCGTCAGTGTCGTCGGCGGAACGAGTCGCCGTGGGCGTCGTCCGCGAGGGGGGCGGTTGGCCACCACGAGAGGACGGCGTATCGCCGTGCCGTTCGACTTCGTCACGGACCTTGCCGAGACCGGCGTCAAGCTTGCGTTGCTGCTCGTTGAGCTTCTGGCGCAGCTCTTCGGCTTCGAGCTGCGCGGAAATCTCCCGCTGCATGCCGGAGACCGTGCGTTTGATCTTGCCGACCCACAGGCCCACCGTGCGCGCCGCCGTGGGCAGTCGTTCGGGCCCCAGTACCAACAGGGCCACGACGCCGATGAGCATCAGCTCGAGAAAGCCCATATCGAACATGGTGGCTTACTTCCGCTCGGATTTTTCGTCGGCTCCGGACGACTGCGTCGCCTTCGACGAGGTGTCCAGGGGCTCCTCGTTGGTATCGTGGGCGACGCGGTGCTGAGCGGTTTCCTCGCCGTCCTGCTTCTTCTGCTCTTCCTCGCCGACCGCGCTCTTGAAGCCCTTGACGGCGCCTCCCAGATCGCTGCCGAGATTGCGCAGCTTCTTGGTTCCGAAGATCAGGATGACGATGCCGAGAACGATCAGCAGTTGCCAGATACTGATTCCACCTAACATGGGAGCTCTCCTTCATGCTCGGGAACGGCCGAGCCGATTAGCGTGATTGTCGTGCCGCCTTCTCGTCCAGGCCGGAGACGCCGAAGCGACGGGCCAGCTCGTCCAGCACGGCTTGGTGATCGATGTCCAGATGCGACAGCATCACCAGGCTATGAAACCACAGGTCGGCCGTTTCGGCGACCACTGCCTGACGTGTCGCGTCGTCGCCATGTTCGGCATCCTTGGCGGCCAGCAGGGTCTCGGTGGCTTCCTCGCCGACTTTTTCCAGGATCTTGTTGAGTCCCTTGGCGTGAAGCTTGGCGACATAGGAGCTCTCGGGGTCGGCATGGCGGCGTGCGGCCAGGACGTCCGCAAGCTGGGCAAGCGTATCACTCATGATGTGACGGTCTCGTTATCGTATGGCGATGGATGGATGATAAGCAAGATGGCGCGTGATGCGGTGGTGCGTCAACGCCAGGCGATCAGTAGCAGACCGAGCGCGGCGGCGGCGAGCACCGGCCAGGGCTGGGATTGCGACCACTCCCACAGCGGTTGCCAGGCCAGGGCCAGGGCCAGCAGCAAGGCGCCGAAGCGCAAGCGCCGCGCCCGTGCGCCGGTCCCGCGCAGCCGGCGCCGCAAGGCATTGAGGGCCTCGGTCTGCTGGCGATGCTGGCGGTGGCTGTCTTCGCTGCGCGCGAGCGCCTGATGTGCCAGCACCGGCAGCTCGGGCAATTGCCGCGAAAGTTCCGGGGCATGCTTGGTCAGCGCGTCCCAGAAGCCGCGGGGCCCTGCGCGCTCCTTCATCCAGCGTTCCAGATAGGGCTTGGCGGTGCTCCACAGGTCCAGGTCCGGATAGAGCTGGCGACCCAGCCCCTCGATGTTGAGCAGGGTTTTCTGCAGCAGCACCAGTTGCGGCTGAACCTCCATGTTGAAGCGTCGCGCGGTCTGGAAGAGTCCCAGCAGGACCTGGCCGAAGGAAATGTCCTTGAGCGGCTTTTCGAGGATCGGCTCGCAGACGGCGCGAATGGCGGCGGCGAATTCATTGGCGCGGGTATCTTCTCCGACCCAGCCCGATTCGATGTGCAGCACGGCCACTTCGTAGTAGTCCTGGCGAAAGAAGGCGAGCAGGTTGCGGGCCAGATAGTCCTGGTCCTCGCGGGTCAGGCTGCCGACGATCCCGCAGTCGATGGCGATGTACTGCGGATCGTGAGGGTTCTCGGCCGACACGAAGATGTTGCCGGGATGCATGTCGGCGTGGAAGAAATTGTCGCGAAACACCTGGGTGAAGAAGATCTCCACGCCGCGCTCGGCGAGGCGACGCAGGTCGATGCCGGCCGCTGTCAAGGCCTCGAGATCGGCGACCGGAATGCCATGGATGCGCTCCTGCACCATCACGCGCTTGCGCGTCAGCGGCCAATGGATCGACGGCGCGTAGAGCAGCGGCGAGTCGCGGAAGTTGCGCTTGAGCTGCGAGGTATTGGCAGCCTCCTTGTGCAGATCGAGCTCGTCGAAGAGGGTCGATTCGTAGTCGGCGACCACTTCGACGGGGCGCAGGCGTCGCGCCTCGGGAACGCGCTTGAGCAGGTGCGCGAAGGTATACAGCAGACCGATGTCCTTGCGCATCACGCCGTCGATGTTGGGACGGATGATCTTGACCACGACATCCTCGCCGCTGTGCAGGCGCGCGCCATGCACCTGGGCGATGGAGGCGGAGGCCAAGGGATCGCGAGTGAACTCGGCGAAGGCGACGTCGATGTCCACACCGAGCTCTTCCTCGACCAGGGCGCAGGCCTGATCGCCGGGAAAGGGCGGTACCTGATCCTGCAGACGCTTGAGCTCGTCGGCGATGTCGGGTGGCAGCAGGTCGCGACGCGTGGAGAGCATCTGGCCGAACTTGACGAAGATCGGGCCGAGCGCCTCGAGGGCCAGACGCAGACGCTTGCCCCGGGTATGCGGGCCGGTGGGAAGCAGGCGTAGCGGCGAGAGCTTCATCGAGAACCGCAGCACGCCGGGCAGACGCTCCACGGGAATCAGGGTGTCGAGGCGGAAGCGCGCGACCACCCAGGCGATACGAAACAGCCGCAAGCTCACGACGCGTGCTCCTCCTGTCGGCGGCGTTCGATCTCGCGCACGAGTCGCGCCAGGCGCGCTTCGACGCGGTCGGTGGCAAGCTCCAGCTGCGTCAGGTGCTCGCGCGCGATATCCCATTGGGTGCGGCTGGGCAGAAGGCGAGCTTCCTCGATGAGGTACTCGTGAACGTCACGGCGCAGCTCGTCGCGGGTGCGTAGACCGAAGCGATTCAGTCGTCGCAGCCCCTGTGACAAGCTGTGCGCCGGCATGTCGCCCAGCCAGCGAGCCAGCTCGCCCTCCCAGTCGATCTCCAGGTCGCTCAGCAAGTCGCTGGCGCGCTCGAGCACGTGCGTGCGACCGCGCACCGAGAGGCGTCCGGCGAACAGCAGCGATTCGACGCGCTCGCCACCGAGCAACGCGCCCAGGGTTTCGACATCCAGCTCGACGACCACGTCGCTGTCGGCCTCTTCGGGCTCGTGCTGGGCAAGCAAGGTGACGCCATGGGTGTCGAAGTGTACCAGCACGGCCAGCGACGGCCGTTCCAGGCGCAGCGACAGACGCTGGCCGGCCAGTTGCGCCAGGCGCGCGGGGGAGGCGGGGTCGTGCGCGAGAAGGCCGTTGATCAGGGTTTCCGCACTGGCCAGCAAGGCGCTGAACATCACCGGCATGACAGCCTCATAGTTTGATGCCGCGGTGGAGGGCCACGATGCCCCCGGTCATGTTGGTGTACTCGACACGTTCCAGCCCGGCGTTTTCCATCATCGCCTTGAGCGTTTCCTGGTCGGGGTGCATGCGAATCGACTCGGCCAGATAGCGGTAGCTGTCGCCGTCGCTGGCAACCCATTCGCCCATTCGCGGCAGGACCCGGAAGGAGTACTCGTCGTAAAGGCGCGACAGGGCGGCGCTCGAGGGCTTGGAAAACTCCAGCACCAGCAGTCGTCCGCCGGGTTTCAGCACGCGCGCCATGGAGCGCAGGGCGGCATCCTTGTCGGTGACGTTGCGCAGGCCGAAAGCGATGGTGATGCAGTCGAAGCTGTTGTCGGCGAAGGGCAGCGCCTCGGCGTTGGCCTGCACGTATTCGACGTTGTCGCCGACGCCGTTGTCGAGCAGCTTGTCGCGCCCCACGCGCAGCATCGAGCCATTGATGTCGGCGAGCACCACACGACCCCGGGAGCCGACCAGACGCGAGAACTTCAGCGCCAGGTCACCGGTGCCGCCGGCGATGTCGAGGACATGGTGGCCGGGGCGAACGCCGGCGCGTTCCAGCGTCAGACGCTTCCAGACGCGATGCACGCCGAACGACATGAGGTCGTTCATGACATCGTAGCGGGCGGCGACGGAGTGAAAGACCTGCGCCACTCGGTCGGCCTTCTCGTCGACCGGGACTTCCTGATACCCGAAGTGGGTCGTGCGCTTGTCCATGACCTTTCCTTGGGCAGGCGTGCAGTGCCCGCGCGGTGCGTGGAAGTGGGTCTCGCATTGTAACGTCGGCCCCGGCGTTTGTCGCCACGGCCGACGTGTCTCATAACTGTTTGATGGTAATGGAGGAGGGTTCCCGCGTGGCGCCGGCTTCTTCGAGGCGCCGCAGGTAGTCGGCCCACCAGCCCGACTGGTGCCGAGCCATTTCGTACAGGTAATCCCAGCTGTACAGGCCGCTGTCATGCCCGTCGTCGAAATGCAGCTTGAGCGCGTAACGTCCGGCCTGGGTGATGTTCTTGAGGCCGACGTCCTTCTTGCCGACCTGCAGCACGGCAGTATCCGGCCCGTGCCCCCGCACCTCGGCGGAAGGCGAGTAAACGCGCAACAGCTCGGCCGGCAGACGGTAGGAAGTCCCGTCGGCGTAGCCCAGTTCGAGTTCGCGGGCCCGCTGGTGATAGTGAATGCGTGTCGGGATGGGAGCGGACATGAGCACCTCCGGTGAGCTTGAAGCTGGAAGAGCGCCGCTGCGCGGCTGGATGCATGAAGAAAACGCTTAACTCAAGCGTGGAGAGCCACATGATGATTGTCGAGCTTCGAGCTTCGAGCTTCGAGCTTCGAGCTTCGAGCTTCGAGCTTCGAGCTTCGAGCTTCGAGCTTCGAGCTTCGAGCGGCTCGTGGCCCGAAGCCCGATACGCATGCTCTAGAGAATGTAGCGGGACAGATCTTCGTCGGTGGCCAGTTCGCCGAGCTGCTCGTCGACATAGGCGGCATCGATGGTCAGCGGGCTCGCCATGTCGCCCCCCTGGAAGGAGGGTTCCTCGAGCAGGCGCTCCATGACCGTGTGCAGGCGACGGGCGCCGATGTTCTCGGTGCCGTCGTTGACCTGCCAGGCGATCTCGGCGATGCGCGCGATGCCCTCGTCGGTGAAGTTCACTTCCAGGCCATCGGTGGCCAGCAGCGCCTGATACTGCTTGGTCAGCGCGGCGGACGGCTCGGTGAGGATGCGCTTGAAGTCATCCGGCGTCAGCGCCTGCAGTTCGACCCGGATCGGGAGACGTCCCTGCAGCTCCGGAATCAGGTCCGACGGCTTGGAGAGGTGGAACGCCCCCGAGGCGATGAACAGGATATGGTCGGTCTTGACCATGCCGTGCTTGGTGGACACCGTCGAGCCTTCGATCAGGGGCAGCAGATCGCGCTGCACGCCTTCGCGGGAGACGTCGCCGCCACTGCCGGAATCACCGCGCTTGGCGACCTTGTCGATCTCGTCGAGGAAGACGATGCCGTTCTGCTCGACCGCCTCGATGGCGCGGTGCTTGATCTGCTCTTCGTTGACCAGCTTGGCGGCTTCCTCGTCGTGCAGCAGGCGCCGGGCTTCCTCGACGGTGACGCGACGCGTCTCCGACTTCTGCTTGCCCATGTTGGAGAACATGCTCTGCAGCTGGCTGGTCATTTCCTCCATGCCCGGGGGCGCGGAAATGTCGAAACCGCCGCCTTGCGGCGTGATCTCGATGTCGATTTCCTTGTCGTCGAGCTGCCCTTCGCGGAGCTTCTTGCGGAAGGTCTGGCGCGTCGAGGACTCGTCACGGGCATGATCGTATTCGCTGCCGCGCGGACGCGGCAGGAGCGCATCCAGAATGCGCTCTTCGGTAGCGTCCTCGGCCTTGTGAGCGACTTCCTCCTTGGCCTGTTCGCGCACCATCTTCATGGCCATCTCGACCAGGTCGCGGATGATCGATTCGACGTCGCGGCCGACATAGCCGACCTCGGTGAACTTGGTCGCCTCGACCTTGATGAAGGGAGCGCCGGCCAGCTTGGCGAGGCGCCGGGCGATCTCGGTCTTGCCCACCCCGGTCGGACCGATCATCAGGATGTTCTTGGGGACGACCTCGCCGCGCAGCGAGTCGTCGAGTTGCATGCGGCGCCAGCGGTTGCGCAGGGCGATGGCAACGGAGCGCTTGGCTTCCTGCTGGCCGATGATGTACTGGTCCAGTGCGTGGACGATCTCGCGGGGAGTCATCTGTGTCATGACGTGGCCCTATGCTGCCCGGGAGCGTGAGCGTGCCTCACAGCTCCTCGAGGGTAATGTGATGATTGGTGAAGACGCAGATATCGCCGGCGATCTCGAGCGACTTCTCGGTGATGGTGCGTGCGTCGAGGTCGGTGTTCTCGAGCAGCGCGCGCGCCGAGGCCTGGGCGTAGTGGCCGCCGGAGCCGATGGCGATGATGCCACGCTCGGGCTCGACGACGTCGCCGTTGCCGGTGAGGATCAGCGAGGCGTTCTTGTCGGCCACGGCAAGCATCGCTTCCAGGCGGCGCAGGGCGCGGTCGGTGCGCCATTCCTTGGAAAGCTCGACGGCGGCCTTGACCAGGTGCCCCTGGTACTTGTCCAACTGGGCCTCGAAGCGTTCGAACAGGGTGAAGGCATCGGCCGTGCCGCCGGCGAACCCGGCCAGCACCTTGCCGTGGTGAATGCGGCGCACCTTGCTGGCGTTGCCCTTCATCACCGTGTTGCCGAGCGAGACCTGACCATCGCCGGCCAGTGCGACATTCTCGCCGCGGCGTACGGATACGATCGTGGTCATGGGATGAAAACTCCTTGTGGGGTGTCGGGCACCCGATGACGTGGTTGCCGAGGCGCCCGTGGCCCTTGGCGATGAACGCTGGCGGTGAACGCCATGATGCCCACCGTAATGTGGGCGGCGCGCGGGGAAATCAAGTCGCGCGCACGCCGCTCAGTTCTGCAGCTTGATCAGCAGCGGTTCGATGCCTTGCGTCACCATCAGGTCCTGGGCGCGCGACAGTTCGCGCGTGTCCTGATAGGGGCCGACCTGCACGCGGTGCCAGGTCTCGTCGTTGGAGGTCTGTACCTTGGTGATGTTGGCGAGCAGGCCGAAGTCCTGCAGGCGGCTGGCCAGACGCTTGGCATCGGCGACATTGCGGAACGAGGCGGCCTGCAGCATGTACTTGAGGCCGTCGGCGGAAGGATCGGCGGCCACCTCGTCGGCACGCTCGTCATCCGCCTCGTCCGTGCTCGCACTACCGCCGGCCGCCGCCGTGGAGTCATCCACCTTGGGCGCGATGACCTCCGATTCCGGCAGCAGGGTGTAGAACTCGAACGTCGGCATGCGTGATTCGGTGGCTTCCGGCGCTGACGAGCCGGAAGCACCACCGGCATCGTCGTTGCCGGTGTCGCGGCTTTTCGAGGCGCTGTTGGTGGGCTTGGGCACCACCGTGGCGACCGGTGCCGGTGCGGACTGCTGGAAGTATTGCGCAAGCGCGAAGCCGGCGATCAAGCCGACCACGCCCCACAACCAGCCCGGCAACCCCGCGCGCGCCGGCTTGGCCTGCCGCTTGCGGGTGGTGGCGCCACGCGACGCCGGGCGACGGTTGGCTTGTCCTTTTTGAGCGGGACGGCGAGCCATTTACATCTCCTCGGGTGCGCTGACGCCCATCAGGTCGAGGCCGTTGCGGATCACCTGACGCGTGGCCAGGCCCAGAGCCAGACGCGCATTGCGCAGCTCGTCATCCTCGACCATGACCTTCACCGCGTTGTAGCAAGTGTGGAAGTCGGCAGCCAGGTCCATCAGGTACTGGGCCACTTGCTGGGGCTCGCGCATCCGCGCGGCCCGTTCGACGACCTCGGGGTAGCGCGCCAGGCGATTCATCAGCTCCTTTTCCTGGGGCGCGTCGAGGCGGCCAAGGTGCTGCATGGCCAGGTCGCGGTCGAACGCCTTGCCAGCGTCCTGCGCGCGACGCATGACGCTGCACACGCGCGCATGCGCATACTGGATGTAGTAGACCGGGTTGTCGTTGGACTGCGAACGGGCCAGGTCGATGTCGAAGGTCAGCTGCGAGTCGGAGCGCCGCGCGGCGAGGAAGAAGCGCGTGGCGTCACGGCCCACTTCGTCGATGAGGTCGCGCAGCGTCACGTAGCTGCCGGCGCGCTTGGAGAGCTTGACCTCGACGCCGGAGCGCGTGACCAGCACCATCTGGTGCAGCACATAGTCCGGCCAGCCCTGCGGGATGCCGGCTTCCAGCGCCTGCAGGCCGGCGCGCACGCGGGTGACCGTGGAGTGGTGGTCGGCACCCTGCTCGTTGATCACGGTGGTGAAGCCGCGCTGCCACTTGTCGAGGTGGTAGGCCACGTCCGGCAGGAAGTAGGTGTAGCCGCCGTCCTTCTTGCGCATCACCCGGTCCTTGTCGTCACCGAAATCGGTAGTGCGCAGCCAGGTGGCGCCGTCCTCTTCATAGGTGTGACCGCCCTCGACGAGGGCCTTCACCGTGGCATCGACCTTGCCGTCGTCGTAGAGCGAGGACTCCAGGAAGTAGACGTCGAAGGCGACGCCGAAGGCCTTGAGGTCGAGGTCCTGCTCGCGGCGCAGGTAGGCGACGGCGAAGTCGCGGATGGCGTCGAGGTCGTCGGGCGCGGCGCTGGCGGTGACGTCGCGGTCGTCGGCGACCACCGTCTCGCCGGCCAGGTAGGCCTGGGCGACATCGTTGATGTAGGCACCGCGATAGCCGTCCTCGGGCCACGCGGCGTCGTCCGGCGTGAGGCCCTGAACGCGAGCCTGCACCGACAGCGCGAGATTCTGGATCTGCGCGCCGGCGTCGTTGTAGTAGAACTCGCGGGTGACTTCGAAGCCGGTGGCTTCCAGCAGGCGGCACAGGCAATCGCCGATGGCGGCGCCACGGCCGTGGCCGACGTGCAGTGGCCCGGTGGGGTTGGCGGAGACGAACTCCACCTGCACTTTCTCGCCGGCACCGCTCAGGCTGCGGCCGAAGGTGTCGCCGGCATCGAGGATCGCGGGCACGACCTGGGCGGCGGCGTCGGTGGCGGCGAAGAAGTTGATGAAGCCGGGGCCGGCGATGTCGACCTGTCGAATGGCGTCGCTCGGCGGCAGCGCCGCGACCAGGGCCTCGGCGAGGTCGCGTGGCTTGCGGCCGGCCGGCTTGGCGAGAGTCAGTGCCAGGTTGCTGGCATAGTCGCCATGGGCCTTGTCCTTGGTCGGTTCGACCTTGACGGTCAGCGGGGCGTCCGCGGGCAGAATGCCTTGCTGCTTGAGCTGCGTGCCGGCGGCCTCG
Source organism: Chromohalobacter sp. (assembly GCF_039830575.1). NCBI lineage: Bacteria > Pseudomonadati > Pseudomonadota > Gammaproteobacteria > Oceanospirillales > Halomonadaceae > Chromohalobacter > Chromohalobacter sp. Next base: position 106,989 of record NZ_JBDOOX010000006.1, read on the forward strand.
AGCAGTTCGATGATGGTCTCTTTCATGAAATTCCGATGTCCTGTGTCTGGCGCGCGACAGGCCGGCGAGCGCCAGGCTGCGCTAAGAGCGTTGGGCCGGCCATTATCGGCGATTGGCCGCCGCCTTTAAACCCAGGCGCGCCATACTCGCCGGTGGAGGGAGAGGCGCCGTCCGGAGTGGCTCAACTCAAGGTTTGCGGGTCTATGTCCAGCGAGGCGCGCACACGCCGGCCATCGGGATGGTTCTCCAGCCACTGCACGAGCCAGGCGCAGGCGCGGTGAAGGCTGCTGCGTCGCGTGTCGGAGAGCATCACCTGCATGTGATAGCGATTCTGGCGGCGTTCCATGGGGGCGGGTACCGGGCCCAGGCAGGTGACGGTCGATCCCTGGGCGGCCAGCCATTCACGCAGCGCTTCGGCGGCGTTGCCGGCGACCTCGGCGACGTGCGTCTCGCGTGCCGCCTCGAAGCGTGCCAGGGCGAGGTGGCGGAAGGGGGGCAGGCCGGCCAGGCGACGCTCTTCCAGCAGTTGCCCGGCAAGCGCTTCGTAGCCACTGTCGGCGAGCAGGCGCAGGTTGGGGTCGTCGGGGTGCAGGGTCTGGATGAGCACACGTCCGGGGTGTTCGGCGCGCCCGGCGCGCCCGGCGACCTGTACCAGCAGCTGGGCACTCTGCTCGAGGGCGCGGAAATCGCTGGCGTAAAGGCCGGCATCGGCGTTGACCACCACGACCAGGGTGACGTGAGGCAGATGGTGGCCCTTGGCAAGCATTTGCGTGCCAACCAGCAGACAGGGCTCGCCGCGGCGGATTTCGCGCAGAATCTCCTCGAAGGCTTGCTTGCGACGCGTGCTGTCGCGGTCGATGCGATGCACCGGCGTGTCGGGGAACAGCGCGGCGAGCGTCTCCTCGGTACGTTCGGTGCCGCTGCCCAGCGGCCGCAGATCGCCGCTTTCGCAGGTCGGGCAGGCGTCCGGCAAGGCTCGATGGAAGTCGCAATGGTGACAGACCAGTTCCTGAGGCTGGCGGTGCAGCGTCATGCGGGCGTCGCAATGCGGGCACTCGGCCAGCCACCCGCAGGCATGGCAGGCCAGGGTGGGAGCGAATCCGCGGCGATTGATGAATACCAGCACCTGCCCGCCCGCGTTCAATGCCTGCCGAATCCCTTCGATGGCGGGCGGAATCAGGCCGCCCTGGCGCGGACGGCCGCGCAGGTCGACCATCTCCAGCCGTGCAGGGGCGTGACGGTTGGCGCGCTGCGTCAGGCGCAGATGCCGGTAGCGGCCACCGCGTGCCTGGGCGAGGGTCTCCAGCGAGGGGGTGGCGCTGCCCAGCACGATGGGAATGCCATCGCGGTGGGCGCGAGCGATGGCCAGATCGCGGGCGTGATAGCGCAGCCCTTCCTGCTGCTTGAAGGAGCCGTCGTGTTCTTCGTCGATGACGATCACGCCGGGCATGGCCAAGGGCGTGAAAACCGCCGAGCGCGTGCCGATGACGATCGGGGCCCGGCCCGTGCGCGCGGCGTCCCAGGCATCCAGGCGTTCGAGGTCGGTCAGTCCCGAGTGCAGGGCGACGACGGGTACCTGAAAGCGTTGCCGGAAGCGCGACAGGGTCTGGGGCGTCAGGCCGATCTCCGGCACCAGCACCAGCGCCTGACGGCCCCGCGCGAGAACCGCCTCGATGAGCTGCAGGTAGACTTCGGTCTTGCCGCTGCCGGTGACACCATGCAACAGACAGGGGTGGTAGCGGTCGAGCCCTTCATGGAGCTCGGCCAGCACGCCGGCTTGTTCGCGGGTCAAAGGCAGCGAGGGCTCGGCCAGCCGTGTGCTCGATGTCTCGGCGGGGGCGGCGACGGGTTCCTCCCGGCGGTCGACGAGCCGCTTGGCGAGCAGGCCTTCGAGCTGGGCGCGCGTGTACCCCTGGGCCGTGATGGCGGGCGTCATCAGCCCCCGGGGATGCTGGCGCAGCATGGCCAGCAATTCGGCCTGGCGAGGCGCGCGTCCCGGGGCGGCATCGTCGCCTTGCCGGGCGATCCAGCGTTCCTGCTGGCGTGCCTGCAGAGGCCGGCCCTGGCGCAGGGCCACGGGCAATGCCTGGGCGATGGTGTCGCCCAGCGGGTGCTGATAGTAACGCGCCGTGAACTGGCAGAGCCACCACCAGTCGGCGGGCAACGGTGCCTCGTCGAGGCAGGCGTGCACCTGCTTGAGCTGCTGCGCCGGGAGGTCGCTGTGCTCGGTGCACTCGACCACCACGCCGACGAGCTGTCGCCGTCCGAAGGGCACCTTGACGCGCAAGCCCGGGCGCCAGCCGCAGGCGGGCGCCTCGCGACAGGGGCGGTAGTCGAAGAGCCGGCGCAGCGGCGTGGGCAAGGCGACCCTGAGAAAGCGTGGCGCAGGAACGGTGCTCGTCAAGAATCCTCCGGACAGGGCAATAGGCGGCGTGCCTCATCGATGGGGCGCCATGGGGCATCTTTCCATCGGTATCGCGGCGCTGCTATAATGTGCGGCCCTCGGCAGCGGGCCACGGCATATCGCACCGGGGTCGCATGCCGAATCAATCGGTTGCATCATATCCAACCCGTGTGCGGTGCCTGGCATCGACCAGGTGGCGGCGCACCATAGCGTGAGGCATCAAAATGAAACAAGCTATTCATCCCGAATACAAGAAGGTCACGGCGACCTGCTCTTGCGGCGCGACCTTCGAGTTTGGCTCCACGGCGCGTGAAGACTTCTACGTGGATGTCTGCTCGCAGTGCCACCCGTTCTATACCGGCAAGCAGAAGCAGGCGACCACCGGTGGTCGTGTCGAGCGCTTCAACAAGCGTTTCGGTGCGGCGATCAAGCGCAACTAAGCGCTGCGTCACGCCATGCGGGCATCGCCGGATGCCTGCCGAAAGACCCGCCTCTCACGGCGGGTTTTTTTATTTTTGAAAGCCCGTGTCCAGGCTTCGATAAGCTTTGTTTTATGCCTGGAATGCCATGCATAAGATTCAACAAATGGCTGGTAAATGCTTCAAACGATCGCTTAAAAGTCTTTAATGTCGCGAACTTGGCATAAGTTGTTCGGTGGAACGTTTTTCTATATTCTGGCGGTCACGCCTCCATGCAGATGACTGGACAAAAGCTCATGAGTGACGAAAAAAGACAAGCGGCGCTGGATTATCATGCCAAGCCGATTCCCGGCAAGTTATCCGTCGAGTTGACCAAGCCGACCGAGACATCGAAGCACCTGGCGCTGGCGTATAGCCCCGGCGTGGCCGAACCCTGCCGCGAGATCGCCAAGGACGTCGAGAACGCGTACCTGTATACCGGCAAGGGCAATCTGGTCGCCGTGGTGTCCGATGGCAGCGCGATCCTGGGGCTGGGCAATCTGGGGCCGCTGGCCAGCAAGCCGGTCATGGAAGGCAAGGGCGTCCTGTTCAAGCGCTTTGCCGGCATCAATTCCGTGGACATCGAAGTCGATGCCGAAAGCCCGCAGGCCTTCATCGACACCGTGGCGCGCATCGCCGATACCTGGGGCGGCATCAACCTCGAGGACATCAAGGCGCCGGAGTGCTTCGAGATCGAGCAGGCGTTGATCGAGCAGTGCAACATTCCGGTGTTTCACGACGATCAGCACGGCACGGCCATCGTCACGGCCGCGGGGCTGCTCAATGCGCTGGATATCGCCGGCAAGCGCCTGGAAGACGCCAGGATCGTGTGCCTGGGGGCAGGGGCGGCGGCCATCGCCTGCATGAAGCTGCTGGTCTCGTGCGGTGCGCGTGCCGAGAATATCTTCATGCTCGACCGCAAGGGCGTCGTGCACAGCGAGCGCGATGACCTCAATCAGTACAAGGCGATGTTCGCCACCGAGACGTCGCGCCGCACGCTGGATGACGCCATCGAAGGGGCCGATGTCTTCGTGGGGCTCTCCGGGCCCAACCTGCTCAAGCCCGAGCAGCTCCAGCGCATGGCCGCGAACCCGGTGGTCTTCGCCTGCTCCAATCCGGACCCGGAAATCCACCCGGACGTCGCCAACGAAACGCGTGATGACGTGATCATGGCCACCGGTCGTTCCGACTATCCCAATCAGGTCAACAACGTGCTGGGCTTCCCGTTCATCTTCCGCGGGGCCCTGGATGTGCGCGCCACGCGCATCAACGAGGAGATGAAAGTGGCGGCCGTGCATGCCTTGAAGGATCTGGCTCGCGAGCCGGTGACCCGCGAGGTGCTGGATGGCTATGGCATCGAGTCGCTCGAGTTCGGGCGGGGCTATATCATTCCCACACCGCTGGACTCGCGGTTGCTCGATCGTGTCTCCTCGGCGGTGGCGCAAGCGGCGGTGGACACCGGCGTGGCCCGCAAGCCCTATCCGGCGCACTACCCGCTGACCAGCATCAAGGACGTCTACGGCACGCCGTAAACCGCCTTGCCAGGCGCCCGCGCTCGCAAGATGCAAGGCGCCAGGAACGCACGGGCCGCTCCAAGGAGCGGCCCGTGCGTCGTTGTGGCAGTGGCGAGGTCACCAGCTGTAAAGCAGTGACATCGACGTCGTGCGATCGGTGTTGGACTCGGCGTCGTCCGGCGGATCGGTGTTGTTCTTGAGTTCAAAGGACATCTTGAGTGCCAGATGCGAGTTGAGCTGGGCGGTGAGCGACGTGATCGAGCGTGTCGTGGTGTTGCGCGTGGCGGCCTCGGTGGAGATTGCCTGCTCGAAGTAGGCGCCCTCCGACAGGTCCCAGCGATAATCCAGCGCGGCATAGGCCAGGCCGAGGTCTTCCTCCTTGCCGTCCACGTAGGCGTCGTGACGGTAGCCCGGGCCGAATTCCGTCGACAGGGTGTGGTCCGGGCCGTCGAGCCATTGGCGACCGTAACCGCCGATCGTGGTGAACTGATAGTCGTAACCGCTGAAGCGATCCTTTTCCCAGCGTCCAAAGCCGAACAGGTAATGAGGGCCTTGCAGGTCGTAGCGTTCACGCCCGGCCACGAGGTACTGCTCGGTGCTGGTTTCGTCGTTTTCCTGCACGCTGCGCGTCTCGCCGCGCAGCGTATGCGTGTGGCGTCCCGTCAGCCAGGTGAGGCGGCCCTTGGCGAGCAGCGTGCGGCTATTGCTGTTGCCGGAGAGATGCGTGTAGCCGAGCTCGGCTTCGCCGCTCATCTTGGGCGCGTCTTCCTGCGGGGCGGGAGGCGCATAGAACAGATCGGCATGCACGGGCAGTGCGGCGATGCCCAGCAACGCGCACAAGAGCCATCGCAAGTGGTGCGATACGAGCATGGTGGACTCCCTTTCAACAGGCGGTTCTCGGTCGGTGATGGGGGAGCTGGCGTGCTCATGGGGTGGCCGTGACGGCCACCCCGGGTTGCGGTCTTCAGAAGATGGCATCGTAGGTGCCGGTGCCCTGTGAACCGCTGCGATCCTCAAGCTCGGGCTGGATCGAGCGCGGCTTGTAGTCGGGCAGATTGTCCTTGCGGAAGATTTCCTGCATGCCGCCCGGTTGATCGTTGTGCAGGCGCAAGCCGGTTTCCGGGTCGATGCGCACGGCGACGACGTCGTCGGGGCGCGAGGGCATGCTTTCGGGCTGCCCGTCCAGTGCCTGGCGCATGAACGCCTTCCAGATCGGCAGGGCGGCCTGCGAGCCGTACTCGCCGGTCGTGGTGTTGTCGTCCTTGCCGACCCATACCGTGGCGACCAGGTCGTCGTTGAAGCCCGAGAACCAGGCGTCGCGCTGGTCGTTGGTCGTGCCGGTCTTGCCGACGATGTCGGGCCGGTTGAGCTCCAGCGCACCCCGGCCGGTACCCTTCTCGATGACGTCGCGCATCATGTCGCGAATGATGTACATCGTCTCGGGGTCGGCCACGCGCTTGGCGATGCGTCGAGTCTCGCCGTCGATCACGGTGGTCTGCTGGTCGGGGGCGCACTCCCGGCACGCGACCACGGGGTTGGCCTGTTCGATGACCTCGTTGTCGCTGCCCCGTGTGACCGACTGGATGTACCACGGGGCCACCTGGAAGCCGCCATTGGCGAGCACCGCGTAGGCATTGGCCATTTCCAGCGGCGTCAGCGAGGCGCTGCCCAGGGCCAGTGACAGGCCGTGGGGAAGCCGCCCCTTGGCGAAGCCGAAGTTCTCCAGGAAGCTCAGGGTATTGTCCAGCCCCAGCGACTGCAGGACCCGGATGGTCACCAGGTTGCGCGATTGATAGAGCCCGACGCGCAACCGGGTGGGGCCGCGGAATTCGCCCTCGGCGTTCTCGGGGCGCCAGTCGCCGCCCACGTCGGACATGACCACCGGCGCATCGTTGATGATCGTGGCGGCGGACATGCCGTTCTGCAGCGCGGCCAGATAGATGAACGGCTTGAAGATCGAGCCTGCCTGGCGCTGTGCCTGGATGGCGCGGTTGAACTTGCTGGCCGAGAAGCTGAAGCCGCCCTGCAGGCCGCGAATGGCACCGGTCTGCGGATCGATGATCACGATCGCGCCCTGGGCGCCGGGCACCTGGGAAAGGCGCCAGTCGCCGTCATCGGTGCGCATCACCCGGATCAGGTCGCCACGCTCGGCGATGGCGGCGGCGTTGGCGGGTACCTCGCCGCGCCACTCGGCACTGTGGTACTCGCGTGCCCAGTCGAGGCCGTCCCAGCCGATCGTCACCACGCCATCGTCGCGGGTAAGCACCTGCAGCTGGCGGTCGCCGGCTTCGACGACGATGCCCGGTTCGAGAGGGCCATGACGGGGCGTCCGGTCGAGGACCTTGACCCAGTTGCTGACGTCGCCGTCGACGCCCTCGATCGACTGCTCGCTGCTCTTGGCGGCCTGGCGGGCGGTTTTCATGACCTCGGGGGATTCGGACAGCTCTTCCTCGAGTCCCTGGGCATCCGTGTTTTCCTGGGCTTCCACCAGGCTCGAGGGAATGTCGGTTTCCTCCGGGCCGCGCCAGCCATGGCGGGTATCGTACTCGATCAGGCCGTTCACGAGGGCGCTACGCGCGAAGGTCTGCAGGCGACTGTCGATGGTCGTCTTGATCTGGAAATTGTCGGTATAGGCGTCATCGCCGAAGCGTTCCACCGCGTACTGGCGTGCCATTTCGGCGATGTACGGGGCGTTGACCTCGAACTGGGACTGCGCGCGGTGCGCGGTGATGGGCGCCTTGACGGCCGCCTGGTACTGGATCGGATCGATGAAGCCCAGCTCGCGCATGCGCAGCAGCACCCAGTTGCGGCGAATCAGCGACCGCTCGGGATTGTTCAGGGGGTTGAGCGCCGACGGGGCCTTGGGCAGGCCCGCCATCATGGCCAGCTGCGGCAGGTCGAGCTCGGCGAGTGGCTTGTCGTAGTAGCTTTCCGCGGCGGCACCGATACCGTAGGCGCCATTGCCCAGGTAGATCTTGTTGACGTAGAGCTCGAGGATGTTCTGCTTGTCGAGCACCTGTTCCATTTGCAGGGACAGCAGAATCTCGCGAATCTTGCGCGTGAATGTCTGGTCCAGCGTGAGCAGATAGTTGCGCGCCACCTGCATGGTGATGGTACTGCCACCCGACTGAATGTTGCCGCTCGTGGCAAGCTCGAGGGCCGCTCGCGCCAGTCCTTTGGGGTCGATGCCGGGATGCTCGAAGAAATGGGCGTCCTCGGCGGCCAGCAGGGCATCGATGAAGGACTGGGGGATGTCGTCGTAGCTGACCGGCGTGCGGCGTTGTTCGCCGAACTCGCCAATCAGCTTGTCGTCCTGGGTGTAGACGCGCAGCGGCGTCTGCAGCTCGAATCCCTGAAGTTGCCGGACATCGGGCAGTCCCGGCGCGAAATAGATACCGGCGCCCACGGTGGCCAGCACGCAGCCCAGTCCCAGGGAGACGATCAGCCATAGGATGGACGTTAACAAACGTTTGAAAAGCTTCATGAAAAGGCGTTTTCCGTCGTGTCGGGTGGCGGTCTGGCCGCAATGAATGGTGCAATCCTTTGCCAACGGCATTATAAGAACGCAGCCGCACGCGGGCTAGCGTTGATGCGGATCGACTGTCACGGCAGTATGCGTAATGTAACCTTATGCAGTACGGCATGCCTCATACGATAGTGTGGCATGCCAACGAAAAGCGGCATGCCCATGCGCCTGGCCGGCGGGGCAGAGAAGGGCGGCGTCGATGACCGCCACGCCGACAATATTCGCGGGGTATGACAGTGTGGCGGTTTAAAAAATCCCAGAAAGGGTTGGTAGGGGTGGATATCACCTCGGCGACCGTCAAGTTGATCGAACTCGAATCGTCGGGGGCGGGGCATCGCATCGCCAGTTACGCCGTGCGGCCGTTGCACGAGGGGGCGGTCGTGGAGCGGCGCATTCGCGACCTCGATGAAGTCGCCAATACGCTCACGCGAGCGGTGGAACACGCGCGGCCGCACTCCCGTCGTGCGGTGGCGGCGGTGCCGGCCAGCGCCGCCATCACCAAGACGCTGACCTACCCGGCAAGCTTGACCGACGATGAAATCGAGGCGCGGATCCAGCTCGAGTCCGAGCGCCATATCCCGTTTCCGCTCAACGAGGTGGCCTTCGATTTTCAGCGCCTGGGTCTCAACGCCCGCTACCCCGATCAGCAGGACATCCTGCTGGTCGCGTGCCGGCTTCAAGACGTCGACCGCCTGGCCGACGTGTTGCGTCGTGCGGGGCTCGAGCCCGCCGCGGTGGATGTGGAGACCTTCGCCATGGAGCGGGCGGCCGGTGAGTTACTGCTTGGGCAGGCGGCATCGCAGCCCGACGATGAGTGCGTGGCCCTGGTCGATATCGGCGCCAACATGAATGCGTTCCATGTGCTCATCGATGGACGCATCGCCTATACCCGCGACAACGTGCTGGGCGGGCGCCACCTGACCGAGGAGATTCGCAAGCGCTACGGCCTGAGCCTCGAGGAAGCGGGGCTGGCCAAGAAGCGCGGCGGCCTGCCCGAGGATTACGAGCTCGAGGTGCTGACGCCGTACATCGACATGCTGATTCAGCAGGTCGGGCGTTCGCTGCAGCTTTATTATACCTCGGGAAAACCCCGCGACATTCAGCGCCTGGTGCTGGCTGGCGGTTCGAGCGTGATTCCGGGGTTGCGTGAGCGGCTTGCCGCGCAAAGCGGCCTGGAGGTGGTGATGGCCAACCCGTTCAGCCGCATGCGTGTGGCATCGCGCGTCGATGTGCAGGCCCTGGCCAGCGACGCGCCGGCCATGCTCACCGCCTGCGGACTGGCCATGCGAGGGCGGCGATGAGCATCGAAATCAACCTGTTGCCGTGGCGGGAGGCGTATCGTCAACGGCGCACTCGACGCTTCTACATGGCACTGGCGATCGTTGCCGTCTCGGCACTGCTCTGCGGGTGGGGACTGTCGTACTGGTACCAGGCAGGCATCGATGCCGAGCGTGGTCGCCTGGCCCTGATCGAGCGCCGCACCCAGGCGCTCGATCAGGACATCGCGGCGGTCAAGGATTACCGCGAACTGCGCGGCCGGATGCTCGACCAGATCCAGTTGATCCGTGAACTGCAGTTCAGCCGACCGCAAACGGTACGGATCTTCGATCAGCTGGCGGCGACGCTGGTCGAGGGGGTGCATTACGACCGTCTGACCCGTAAGGGCGATCGACTCGACCTAAGCGGTGTGGCGCGTGCCAACCGTCGTGTCTCCGACCAGCTTCGCCAGCTGGCGTCGTCGCCGGTCTTCGCCACGCCTGAATTGGCCGACGTGCATGCAGTGGATGGGGTGCCGTCCTTGAAGCGTTTCAATCTGAGTGTCGAGACGCGCACGCCGCGTCGCGACGACGACGGGGAGTCGCCATGAGCCTGCGTACCCAGTGGCGACAGCTGCGCGAGGTCGAGTGGCGCGATCTCGACCTCAAGGAGGCCGGGAGCTGGCCTGCGTTATTGCAAGGATTGTGTCTGATCGTGCTGTTCGTGGCGGTCTTCTGGGTCGCTCAATGGTTTCTGGCCGCGCCGCGCCAGGCCACCCTGGATTCGCTGCAGGCACGCGAACGGACGTTGCTGGCGGAATACGAGACCCGAGCCTACCAGGCCGCCAATCTCGATCAGATGCGGACCCAGATGGCGGAGCTCGATGCGCGCATGCAGGCGTTGCTGGAAATGTTACCCAGCGATGCGGAAATCCCCGCCCTGCTGGACGACATCAGCGATGCCGCGCAGGATCACCAGCTCGTCATCGATTCGATCCGGCTGCGTGCGCCGGTGCCGCAGACGTTCTATATCGAGCAACCCTTCGACATCGAGGTGCGCGGCGGCTACCACGAGATCGCGGCATTTCTGGGCAGCGTGGCGGCGTTGCCGCGTATCGTCACGCTTCACGATTTCACGCTGACGCCGGTGAACGAGGGCGACACGCTGCGTCTATCGTTGCTGGCGCGCACCTACAGCTACCGCGAGGATGCCGATCCCAAGGCACGCGCCGGGAACCCGGAGGGCGGCGATGATTGATCAGGCGAAGCCGTGGCTGCGAGGGATGGCCCTGGTGGCGGGCCTGGCCGGGGTCGTCGCGATCGGCGGCTGTCGCGATGCCGACCTGGCCTCTCTGGAGGCGCATCTCGATGCCTTGCGGGAACGCCCCGAGGGCAATATCGATGCGCTGCCGCCCGCGCCGGTCTACCGTACGGCGCATTACACCCAGGCCGGTCAGCGCAGTCCGTTCCGCGCCACGCGCGAGTCGTCGGGGACCGAGTCGGCGACGGGGCAGGCCGGGCGTCCCGATCGCGAGCGTCCGCGCGAGCCGCTGGAGCAGTTTGCACTGGAGCGGCTCGAGCTGGTGGGCACCCTGACGGTGGCCGGCCGGCCCTCTGCGCTGATCCGGGCTCCCGACGGCCACGTCTACCGGGTGTTTCGAGGGCATTATCTGGGCACCGACTTCGGGCGCATCACGGCCATCGGCGACAGCGGCGTCGAGCTGATCGAGCGGGTGCGGGACGCTGGCGGTGGATGGCGTGAGCGGCACCGCACACTCAATTTCAACGATTCATCCCAAGCCGCCGAATAGACGCGCCGGGCAAGCACCACGTACAGGCATGTTGTCGGATAACGCCAAGAGCGGATGGGAACAGGCAGGGAGATCCATGATGATGCGAACGCTGCGAGGCTGGCTGAGCGGCTGGCTCTGGCTGGTTGGGGTGATCGTCTGCGCCCAGGGACAGGCGGCGACGCTGACGTCGCTGGACATCGCCCAGCGCGAGGATGGCGGCATCGATGCCATGCTCGGTTTCGACGGGCCGGCGCCCGAAGCGCACAGTTACCGCGGCGACGCGCCGGCGCAGGTGATCGTCGACCTGCCGGATACGGCCAGTGGGCTCGAGCAACGCACGGTCGAGGTCGGGCAGGGCGGGCTGCGCGACATCAGCGTCGTCGACGCTGCCGAACGCACGCGTCTGGTCTTCGGACTGACGTCGCCCCAGGCATATTCGGTCCAGCGCCAGGGCGATCGCCTGAGGGTGCGATTGGGCAGCGAGGCGACCCCGGATGGCGTGACGTCCATCCGCGATCTCGATTTTCGCCGAGGCGATGCCGGCGGCGGGCGGCTGGTGGTGACCCTCGATGCGCCCGGGGTGTCTCCGGAAACCTCGGTCGACGGCAATACCCTGACACTGACGTTGCCCGGCACGCGCTTGCCCGACGCATTGGATCGCATTCTCGATGTCAGCGACTTCGCCACACCGGTGTCGCGTATCGTGCCGAATCGCCAGGACGATGCCGTGACCCTGACGCTGGAGAATCGCGAGCCCTTTCAGCATCTGGTGACGCAGCGCGGTGATCGCCTGATCGTCGACGTGCAACCCCGCAACGAGCAGACCAGCGATGCCCGGGACGCCTCGCCGACCTATACCGGCGAGCCGATCAGCCTCAATTTCCAGAATATCCAGGTGCGTGAGGTGCTGTCGGTCCTGTCCGATTTCAGCGGGCTCAACATCGTGGCCAGCGATAGCGTACAGGGCAGCGTGACACTCAATCTCCAGCAGGTGCCCTGGGATCAGGCATTGGCATTGATCCTGCAGAGTCACGGGTTGGCCAGCCGCCGCAACGGCGACGTGATCGTGGTGGCGCCCGTCGATGAACTGGCGCAGATGGAACGTCAGACTCTGGAGAACCGCGCTCAATCCGAGCAGTTGGCTCCCCTGGTCACCGACTACGTGCAGGTGCGCTATGCCAAGGCCACCGATCTGGCGGCGATGCTGCGCGGCAGCGAAGGCTTCGGTCTGCTTTCCGAGCGCGGGCGCGTCACGGTCGATGAGCGCACCAATACCCTGCTGGTGCGTGATACCCGCGAGCAACTGGCCAGCATCCGCGGCATGCTCGAGCGGCTCGACGTGCCGGTGCGCCAGGTGCAGATCGAGGCGCGCATCGTCATCGCGCGCGACACGGCGTCCCGGGAACTGGGCGTCAACTGGGGCATCTCGCAGCGCCAGGGCGTCACCTTCGATGACGACGGCGTGGGCAGCGTGGTGGATCGCAACCCCAGTGGCGCCAACCGCGGCTCCGCCGGCTTGTCCGTGGACCTGGGCGACAGCGACGGCAGCGGCTCCACCTTCAGCTTCGGTTACCTTTCCGGCGATGTCCTGCTCGACCTGGAATTGCGCGCCCTGGAAAGCGAGGGCAAGAGTCAGACCATCTCTCAGCCCAAGGTGATCACCGCCAACCAGAAGACGGCGGTCATCAAGCAGGGACAGGAGATCCCCTACCAGGAGTCGACCTCGTCCGGTGCCACCAACGTGGAATTCAAGGAAGCCGTGCTGTCGCTGGAGGCCACACCGCAGATCACGCCCGACGGCAGTATCGTCATGGATCTGTTGATCAACAACGATACCGTCGCCGACAACAGCTATGATGGTGCACCTGCGATCGATACCAATTCCATCGAGACCCAGGTGCTCGTGGACGATGGTGCCACGGTGGTGCTGGGCGGCATCCTGACGTCCGAACAGCTGCGCAACCTCTACAAGACCCCGTTCCTCGGGGACTTGCCGTTGATCGGTTCGCTGTTCCGCTATACCCAGGAATCCAACGAAAAGGTAGAATTGCTGATCTTCATAACACCCACGATCATCGGAGACGGACAGGCGAATCGCTGATGCAGGGGTTGCCCACGATCATCCTCGTCGGCCCCATGGGCGCGGGGAAAAGCACGATTGGCCGTTTGCTGGCGGCCGAACTCCAGCGCGAGTTCTTCGATAGCGATCACGAGATCGAAGCGCGCTGCGGGGCGAATATCGCCTGGATCTTCGATGTCGAAGGCGAGGCCGGTTTTCGCGATCGCGAAACGGCCATGCTGCGCGAGCTGGCGAGCCTCGATGCCGTCGTGCTGGCCACCGGGGGCGGTGCGGTGATGCGTGAAGACAATCGCCAGGCGCTGCGCGAGCGCGGCACGGTGGTGTACCTGGCGACCTCCGTCGAGCAGCAGATTCGGCGCACCGCGCGCGATCGCAACCGGCCGCTGCTCCGTCAGGGCAATCCCGAGCAGGTGTTGCGCGACCTGTTCGCCAAGCGCGATCCGCTTTACCGGGCCACCGCCGATCTGGTGGTGCGGACCGATCGACGCGGTCCGCGGGCGGTGGTCAACGAGATCATTCGCCGCACCAAGCGTTTGTCCGATCCACTCGACCTCAAGGCTTGATCATGACCGCTTCGACCGCCTCGCCGTCCCAATGCCTGCACGTCGAACTCGACGCGCGGCGCTACCCCATCCATGTGGGGCCTGGTCTGCTCGACGACCCGGCCATGCTGGTGCCATATCTTGCCGGCCGGCAGGTGATGATCGTCACCAACGAAACGGTGGCGCCGCGCTATCTCGAACGTCTCAAGCGAGCGCTGGGCGGTGATGATCGCGACGTGCGCGAGATCGTGCTGCCCGATGGCGAGCACACCAAGACGCTGGCCAGCGTGGAGCGTATCTGGGATGCGCTGCTCGCCGCCGGCTTCAACCGTCGCTGTACCCTGGTGGCGCTCGGTGGCGGCGTGATCGGCGACATGGCAGGCTTCGCCGCGGCGTGCTATCAGCGCGGCGTGGCTTTCGTGCAGGTTCCCTCCACGCTGTTGTCGCAGGTGGATTCTTCGGTGGGCGGCAAGACCGGCGTCAATCATCCGCGCGGCAAGAACATGATCGGTGCCTTCTGGCAGCCCCGCGCGGTGGTGATCGATACCCAGACGCTCACCACGCTGCCGTCCCGCGAGCTGTCCGCGGGGCTCGCCGAGGTGATCAAGTACGGCCTGATCCACGATATCGAGTTCCTGGCCTGGCTGGAATCGCGCATGACGGCGCTGCGGGCGCTCGACGCCGAAGCGCTCACCGAGGCGATTCTGCGCAGCTGCGCGATCAAGGCGGAGATCGTCGCCGCCGACGAAACCGAGCAGGGGCAGCGGGCGTTGCTCAACCTCGGGCATACCTTCGGGCACGCCATCGAGGCACACCAGGGCTATGGCAACTGGCTGCATGGCGAAGCCGTGGGGGCGGGGATGGCGATGGCCGCCGAACTCTCGCGGCGTCTCGGTTGGCTCGACGACGCCGAGGTGGCGCGCGTCGAAGCGCTCATCGTCCACGCCGGTCTGCCGGTGACGGCCCCCGCCGCCATGAGCGGTGACGACTTTCTTGCCACCATGCGGCTGGACAAGAAAAACATCGACGCACGCTTGCGTCTGGTGTTGCTGTCGCGACTCGGCGAGGCCTGCATCCACGACACGACGCCGCCCGACATGCTCGATGCGCTGCTCGCGGACTTCCCCCGCCGCTGACGACGCTCGGCCTCACCCGGTCCCGACACGACGCCTGCCGCTCCGGCAGGCGTTTTTGGTTGTGTCACGGTCCCCGCATGCGGATTTGTGCGCTGGCGAATTTCGCGCGACAATATTTCCGTATCGGCATGCCTCATGCGTAATCGGCATGGGGTGGCGTAGCAAATTAGACTAAAGTCGATGTTTTTCGACGTGTCGAGGTGCTGCCGTCTAACGCGTTGACATATCAGGGGTTTTGGCAGGAAGGAATAGCTAACTCCGCGATTTTGCGCAGATTTGTGGCGTTGCGGCAGGCAGTGGAATTGCTTGAACAGGGGCCAGGGGCTATGCTGGTCGGCCTTTTTCACGTCCGATGCGCCATCGATTGACGTGCTTTTCGACCCTCAAAAATAAAAGCCAACCGGAAAGCATAACACGAATATTTCTGGACACAAGTTTCAAAAAATTGTGAGGCACGCCCATGATGAGAGGCCTTCACCAGCCTGGCGAGTTCCGTGACAACTGCGGCTTTGGTCTGATCGCCCACATGGAAGGGCAGGCGAGTCATGACCTGCTCAAGACCGCGATCGAATCCCTGACCTGCATGACCCACCGCGGCGGTATCGCCGCCGACGGCAAGACCGGCGACGGCTGCGGCCTGCTGTTCAAGATGCCCACCGACTTCATGCGGGCCGTGGCCCGCGAGGAACTGGCGGTCGAGCTTGGCGAGCGGTTCGCGGTGGGGTGCCTGTTCCTGCCTGACGACGATGCCCGCGAGGCGCGGGCCCGCGAGGTGCTCGAGACCCAGTTGCGCGAGCGTGACCTGCGCGTGAGCGGCTGGCGCGACGTGCCCACCGACGCGTCGGTCTGCGGGCCCATGGCGCTGGAATGCCTGCCCCGGATTCGGCAGGTCTTCGTCGAGGCGGAAGACGCACGCGACACCCAGGCGTTCAACGTCGATCTGTTCATGGCGCGTCGGTATGCCGAGCAGGCGCTCAAGGACGAAGACGACTTCTATATTTGTTCGCTGTCCAGCGAGGTGGTGTCCTACAAGGGACTGATGATGCCCGCGGACCTGCCGACCTTTTACCGTGACCTGGGCGATGAGCGGCTGCACACGGCGATCTGCGTGTTTCACCAGCGCTTCTCCACCAATACCGCGCCGCGCTGGCCCCTGGCGCAGCCCTTTCGGTTCATGGCCCACAACGGCGAGATCAACACCATCGAGGCCAACCGCGGCTGGGCCAATGCGCGCAAGGAAAACTTCCTGTCGCCGTTGCTGCCGGAAATCACCGAGCTCGACGAGATCGTCAACACCTCGGGCTCCGACTCCTCCAGCATGGACAACATGCTCGAGGTGTTGTTGACCGGAGGCATGGACCTTTACAACGCCGTGCGCATGATGGTGCCGCCGGCGTGGCAGAACGTCGAAACCATGGATGGCGATCTGCGCGCCTTCTATGAATACAACTCCATGCACATGGAACCCTGGGACGGCCCCGCCGGCCTGGTGATGACCGATGGCCGTCACGCGGTGTGCATGCTCGACCGCAACGGGCTGCGCCCGGCACGCTGGGTGATCACCGAGAACGGCTACATCACCCTGTCGTCCGAGATCGGCGTCTATGACTACAAGCCCGAGGATGTCGTCGCCAAGGGGCGCGTGGGCCCGGGGCAGATCCTCGCCGTGGACACCCAGACCGGCGAGGTGCTGCACACGCCCGACGTCGACGAGCGCCTGCGTTCGGCGTATCCCTACCGGCGCTGGCTCAAGGAGCACGCGCACTATCTCGAATCGGCGCTGACCGAACTGGCGCGCTTCCAGCCCATGGCGCGCGATGAACTCAACGTCTACCAGAAGATGTTCCAGGTGACGTTCGAGGAGCGCGATCAGCTGTTGCGCCCCTTGGCCGAGGGCGGCCAGGAGGCGGTGGGCTCGATGGGCGACGACACGCCCATGGCGGTACTCTCGCGCCACGGGCGTTTGCTGACCGATTACTTCCGGCAGAAGTTCGCCCAGGTCACCAATCCGGCGATCGATCCGCTGCGCGAAGCCATCGTGATGTCGCTGGAGACCTGCTGCGGTGCCGAGCTGAATGTCTTCGAGGCGACGCCCGAGCATGCGCATCGCCTGATTCTGACCACGCCGGTGCTGTCGCCTCGCAAGTTCACCGCGCTGGTGACCCAGGACGACCCGGCGTTCGCCAGCCACACGCTGAGCCTGGGCTACGACCCCGAGCGGGATACGCTCAAGCAGGCCTTGCTCGCCCTGTGCCAGCGGGCCGAGGATGCCGCCCGCGACGGCAAGGTGATCCTGGTACTGTCGGATGCCGACCTGGCCCGCGGCAAGCTGCCGGTCCATCCGGCGCTGGCGGTGGGGGCGATTCATCATCACCTGGGGCGCAAGGCGCTGCGGCCGCGGGTCAACCTGGTGGTGGAAACCGGCTACGCGCGTGACGCTCATCAGATGGCGGTGCTGTTCGGCGTGGGGGCCACGGCGGTCTATCCGTACCTGGCCTACCAGGTCATGGCGGACATGCATAACACCGGCGAGTTGACCGGCAACCCGGCGGATGCCCGCGAGAACTACCGCAAGGGTCTGCAGAAAGGGCTCTACAAGATCCTCTCCAAGATGGGGATCTCGACGCTGGCATCGTACCGCGGGTCGCAGTTGTTCGAGGCCGTGGGGCTGTCCTCCGAGGTCATGGACATGTGCTTTGCCGGCATGGCCTCGCGCATCGAGGGCACCGGCTTCGCCGAGCTGCAGCTCCAGCAGGAATTGCTGGCCCGCGAGGCATGGATTCCCCGCAAGGGCATCCGTCAGGGCGGTCTGGTGAAGTACGTGCACGACCATGAATACCACGCCTACAACCCCGACGTGGTCATGCAATTGCAAAGTGCGGTGCAGAGCGGCGACTACGCCAAGTGGAAGCAGTTCGCGAAGACCGTCAACGAGCGGTCGGTGGCTACCATTCGCGATCTGCTGGCGCTCAAGCCGGCTCCCGAGCCGCTGCCGCTCGACGAGGTGGAACCGGTCGAGAACCTGCTGCCGCGCTTCGACAGCGCCGGCATGTCGCTGGGGGCGTTGTCGCCGGAGGCCCATGAGGCACTGGCGCAGGCCATGAACGAGACCGGCGGGCGTTCCAATTCCGGGGAGGGCGGCGAGGCCCCGGCCCGCTACGGCACCATTCGCTCCTCCAAGATCAAGCAGATCGCGTCCGGGCGTTTCGGCGTGACGCCGGCCTACCTGGTCAATGCCGAGGTGCTGCAGATCAAGGTCGCGCAGGGCGCCAAGCCCGGCGAAGGCGGCCAGTTGCCCGGCGGCAAGGTCAACGAACTGATCGCGCGGTTGCGCTACGCCGTGCCGGGCGTGACGCTGATCTCGCCGCCGCCGCATCACGACATCTATTCCATCGAGGATCTGGCCCAGCTGATCTTCGACCTCAAGCAGGTCAATCCGGATGCCCAGGTGTCGGTGAAGCTGGTTTCCGAGCCCGGCATCGGCACCATCGCTACCGGCGTGGCCAAGGCCTACGCCGACTTGATCACCGTCTCCGGCTACGATGGCGGTACCGCGGCGAGCCCGCTGACCTCGATCAAGCATGCCGGCTCCCCGTGGGAGCTGGGGCTGCCCGAAGTGCATCAGGCGCTGCGCATCAACAGCCTGCGCGACAAGATTCGTCTGCAGACCGACGGCGGCCTCAAGACCGGCCTCGATGTGGTCAAGGCGGCGATTCTCGGCGCCGAGAGCTTCGGCTTCGGCACCGCGCCGATGGTGGCGCTGGGCTGCAAGTATCTGCGCATCTGCCACCTCAACAACTGCGCCACCGGCGTCGCGACCCAGCATCAGCATCTGCGCGACGAGCATTTCCGCGGCACCGTGGACATGGTCAAGCACTACTTCCGCTTCATCGCCGAGGAAGTGCGCGAGCTGATGGCGCTGCTGGGCGTGCGCCAGTTGACCGACCTGATCGGCCGCACCGACCTGCTCGAGATTCTCGAGGGCGAGACGGCGTCGCAGCGCAAGCTCGACTTGATGCCGCTGTTGCAGAACGACCACGTGCCCGAAGGGGCGCCGCAGTTCTGCCAGGTCGGTCGCAACGAGCCGCACGACCCCGGCGCCAAGAACCAGGAGGTGCTGGAGGCCTTGCTGCCGGCCATCGAGGCCAAGTCGGGCGGTGAGTTCAGCTTCCGGATCACCAACTGCGACCGCAGCGTGGGTGCCCGGGCATCCGGCGAGATCGCCAAGCGCTACGGCGAGGCGGGACTCGAGGAGGCGCCGATCACCGCGCGCTTCACCGGCGTGGCCGGGCAGAGTTTCGGCGTGTGGAACGCACGCGGGCTGCAGCTCTATCTCGAGGGCGATGCCAACGATTACGTCGGCAAGGGCATGAACGGTGGCAAGGTAGTCATCGTGCCGCCTCGCGAGAGCCGCTTCGAAAGCCACAAGACGGCGATCATCGGCAATACCTGCCTGTACGGCGCGACCGGCGGCAAGCTGTTCGCCTCGGGCACGGCGGGCGAGCGCTTCGCGGTACGCAACTCCGGGGTACACGCGGTCATCGAAGGCGCCGGCGATCACTGCTGCGAATACATGACCGGCGGCCTGGTCGCGGTGCTCGGCGAGACCGGCATCAACTTCGGAGCGGGCATGACCGGCGGGTTCGCGTACGTGCTCGACGAAGATCGCACCTTCGTCGACAAGTACAACCACGAGTTGGTCGAGATTCATCGTATCAATACCGAGGTCATGGAAGCCTATCGGCGCCACCTGCGGGAGATGATCGAGGAATACGTCGCCGAAACCGGCTCCGTGCGGGGCCAGACGATCCTCGAGGACTTTTCCGGTTTCATCCGCCATTTCTGGCTGGTGAAGCCCAAGGCGGCGAGCCTCAACGGCCTGCTGGCCGAATCCCGTCGGCGGCCCGAATGAGCCGGACTTCCAGGTACCAGGAGAGACGATCATGGCAAACCGTCTGAATAACGATTTCCAGTTCATCGATGTCGGCCGTCAGGACCCGGAGAAGAAGCAAGCGCGTGCCCGCGCCCGCGAATTCGCCGAGATCTACGAGCCCTACAAGCCCAGCGAGGCGGCCAGCCAGGCGCATCGCTGCCTGCACTGCGGCAATCCGTACTGCGAGTGGAAGTGCCCGGTGCACAACTACATTCCCAACTGGCTCAAGCTGGTCAGCGAGGGCAACATCCTGGAAGCGGCGGAGATGTCTCACCGCACCAACTCGCTGCCCGAGGTCTGCGGGCGGGTGTGCCCTCAGGACCGTCTCTGCGAGGGCGACTGCACGCTCAACGACGGTTTCGGTGCGGTCACCATCGGTTCGGTGGAGAAATACATCACCGACACGGCCTTCGCCATGGGGTGGCGGCCGGACATGTCCAAGGTCGAGTGGACCGACAAGCGCGTCGCGGTGATCGGTGCCGGCCCGGCAGGGCTGGGGTGCGCCGACATTCTGGTGCGCAACGGCGTCAAGCCGGTGGTATTCGACAAGCACCCCGAGATCGGCGGATTGCTGACCTTCGGGATTCCCGAATTCAAGCTCGAGAAGCACGTCATGAAGCGCCGCCGCGCGGTGTTCGAGGAGATGGGCGTCGAGTTCCGCCTGGGCGTGGAGATCGGGCGCGACGTCACCCATGACGCGCTGCTCGACGAGTTCGATGCCGTCTTCATGGGCATGGGCACCTACAAGTACATGGAAGGCGGTTTTCCCGGGGAGGACCTGCCCGGTGTGCACAAGGCGCTGGATTTCCTGATCGCCAACGTCAATCACTGCCTGGGCTTCGAGACGAATCCCGACGACTACGTCTCGCTCGAGGGCAAGCGCGTCGTGGTCCTGGGCGGCGGCGATACGGCGATGGACTGCAACCGCACCTCGATTCGTCAGGGCGCGACCAGCGTGACCTGTGCCTACCGCCGCGACGAGGAGAACATGCCGGGCTCCAAGCGCGAGGTGGCCAACGCCCGCGAAGAGGGTGTGGAGTTCCTGTTCAATCGTCAGCCGGTGGCCATCGTCGGCGAAGACAAGGTCGAAGGCGTCAAGCTGGTGCGCACGCGGCTCGGCGAGCCGGATGCCAACGGCCGTCAGCGGCCCGAGGTGGTGCCGGGTTCGGAGGAAGTGTTCGCGGCCGACGCCGTGATCATCGCCTTCGGCTTCCAGCCCAGCCCCGCCGACTGGTTCGACACGGTGGGCATCGACCTCGACGAGCGCGGGCGCGTCAAGGCGCCGGCCCGGGCAAGTTTCGCCTTCCAGACCAGCCATGAAAAGATCTTCGCCGGTGGCGACATGGTGCGTGGCTCCGACCTGGTGGTCACCGCGGTCTATGAAGGCCGCCAGGCGGGCGAGGGCATCCTCGACTACCTCGGCGTCTGAGTCTCGAGCTTCGGGTGTCGGGCAGGACAGAGACATCATCCTGCCCGCAGCCCGCAGCCCGCAGCCCGCAGCCCGCAGCCCGCAGCCCGCAGCCCGCAGCCCGCAGCCCGCAGCCCGCAGCTGAAATTGAGCGCCCCGCGGTATTCTGCTATTCTGGCGTCCCATCCAGGCCCGGTTCTCTCCACGGCCTTCAGATCACGTTTCGACAGGTTTTCCATGACGCGATATATCTTCGTGACCGGCGGCGTTGTGTCCTCTCTCGGCAAGGGCATCGCCTCCGCTTCCCTCGCGGCGATCCTCGAGGCGCGCGGCCTCAAGGTCACCATCCTCAAGCTGGACCCCTACATCAATGTCGATCCGGGCACGATGAGCCCGTTCCAGCACGGCGAGGTATTCGTCACCGAAGATGGCGCCGAAACCGACCTCGACCTGGGGCATTACGAGCGCTTCATCCGCACCAAGATGACCCAGGGCAACAACTTCACCACCGGGCGCGTCTACGAGCACGTGCTGCGCAAGGAGCGCCGCGGTGATTATCTCGGCGGCACCGTGCAGGTGATTCCGCACATTACCGACGAAATCAAGCGCCGGGTCTACGAAGGCGGCGACGGCTTCGACGTCGCGCTGGTGGAAATCGGTGGCACGGTGGGCGACATCGAATCGCTGCCGTTTCTCGAGGCGACGCGTCAGATCCGCAGCGAGAAGGGCGCCAACCAGGCGATCTTCATGCATCTCACGCTGGTGCCCTACATCAAGACCGCCGGCGAGACCAAGACCAAGCCGACCCAGCATAGCGTCAAGGAACTGCGCTCGATCGGCATCCAGCCGGACATCCTGATCTGCCGCAGCGAGGTCGAGCTCGAGGAGAGCGAGCGGCGCAAGATCGCGCTGTTCACCAATGTCGAGGAGCGCGCCGTGGTCCCGCTGCAGGATGCCGATACCATCTATCGCATTCCGCTGATGCTGCACGAGCACGGACTGGACGACATCATCTGCGACAAGCTGCGTATCGAGGCCGACGAGGTCGACCTCGCCGAGTGGGTGCGGGTGCTGGATGCCAAGCTGAATCCGCTGAAGTCGGTCAACATCGCCATGGTCGGCAAGTACATGGAGCTGCTCGACGCCTACAAGTCGCTCAACGAGGCGTTGATCCATGCCGGTATCCAGGGACGGGTCAAGGTCAACATCGACTACATCGACTCCGAGGACATCGAGCATCACGGCACCGAACGCCTGGCCGGCAAGGATGCCATCCTGGTACCCGGCGGCTTCGGTGAGCGTGGTGTGGAAGGCAAGATCGCCACCGCGCGTTATGCCCGCGAGAACGGCGTGCCCTATCTGGGCATCTGCCTGGGCATGCAGGTGGCGGTCATCGAATATGCCCGTCATGTCGCGGGCTGGGCGGATGCCAATTCCACCGAGTTCACTCATGATACCCAGCATCCGGTGGTGGGCCTGATCACCGAGTGGGTCAACGCCGAAGGCAAGATCGAGCTGCGCGATGCCGCCTCGGATCTGGGGGGCACCATGCGTCTCGGTGGCCAGGTGTGCCATCTCAAGCCGGGCACGCGGGCACACGAGGCTTATGGCCTGGACGAGATCACCGAGCGCCACCGGCATCGCTTCGAGGTCAACAATCAGTTCGTCGAGGCGCTCGAATCCGCCGGACTGGTGATCTCGGGCAAGAGCGCCGATCATTCGCTGGTCGAGATGATCGAGTTGCCGGAGCATCCCTGGTACGTGGCCTGTCAGTTCCACCCGGAATTCACGTCCACGCCGCGTGATGGACACCCGCTGTTTTCCGGCTTCGTCAATGCCGCGCTGGCGTACAAGGCCGCGCGTGCCCGTGCACAGCAGAGCTGAGGACCCAGACATGGCCGAGACATCCAAACAGATCGAATTCGCCGGCCTGAGGGCCGGCAATTCGTTGCCGCTGGCGCTGTTCGGCGGCATGAACGTGCTCGAATCCCGCGAGATGGCCCTGGAAGTGGCCGAGGCGTATGTCGAGGTCACCGGACGCCTGGGCATGCCCTATGTGTTCAAGTCCAGCTTCGACAAGGCCAACCGCAGCTCGATTCATTCGTATCGCGGCCCGGGCCTGGAGAAGGGGCTCGAATGGCTGGCCGAGATCAAGGAACGCTTCAACGTGCCGGTGATCACCGACGTGCACGAGCCCTGGCAGGCTAAGCCCGTCGCCGAGGTGGCCGACGTGATTCAGCTGCCGGCCTTCCTGGCCCGCCAGACCGACCTGGTGGTGGCGATGGCCGAGACCGGCGCGGCGATCAACATCAAGAAGCCGCAATTCATCGCGCCGCACGAGATGCGTCACATCATTCGCAAATGCGAGGAAGTCGGCAATTCGCGGCTGATACTCTGCGAACGCGGCTCGAGCTTCGGCTACAACAATCTGGTGGTCGACATGCTGGGCTTCGGGGAAATGAAGCAGACGGGATATCCGGTCTTCTTCGACGTCACCCACGCGCTGCAACGCCCCGGGGGCCGGGCCGACAGTGCCGACGGTCGTCGTGCGCAGGTCGCCGAGCTGGCGCGGGCGGGGGTCGCGGTGGGACTGGCCGGCGTCTTTCTCGAAGCGCATCCCGATCCCGACAATGCCAAGTGCGACGGTCCATGCGCGCTGCCCCTGAATCGGCTCGAAGGGTTCCTGAGCCAGCTCAAGGCGATCGACGACCTGGTCAAGGGGTTCGCCCCCCTGGAGATCGACTGAGACGCCGCCAGATGCAATAGTCGAGTACACGACGAGCGGAGCCGCCCGTGGCGGTCATGGACCGCCACCCTCTCGATATGTTGAAACGACCCATCGTTAACACGAGGATGACTCGCAATGGCTGAGATCAAAGACATCCACGCCCTCGAGGTGCTGGACTCACGCGGCAATCCGACCGTTCAGGCCGATGTGGTGCTGGCCAGCGGCGTTCGCGGCACGGCCTGCGCGCCGAGCGGTGCCTCCACCGGCTCGCGCGAGGCCCTGGAGCTCCGCGACGGCGATACGTCGCGCTATCTGGGCAAGGGCGTGCTCAAGGCAGTCGAGGCCGTCAACGGCAGGATTCGCGATGCCCTGGTAGGCAAGGATGCACTCGATCAGCGGGCCCTGGATGCCGCCATGCTCGAGCTCGACGGCACCGACAACAAGGCGGGGCTGGGCGCCAATGCCATCCTCGCGGTGTCGCTGGCCGCCGCCAAGGCTGCCGCCATCGAGAAGGGCGTGCCGCTCTACGCGCACATCGCCGATCTGTACGGTCAGTCCGGCCAGTTCCGCATGCCGGTGCCGATGATGAATATCCTCAATGGCGGCGAGCACGCGGACAACAACGTCGATATCCAGGAGTTCATGATCCAGCCGGTGGGAGCGCCCAGCTTCCGCGAGGCGCTGCGCATGGGTGCCGAGATCTTCCATGCCCTCAAGAAGGTGCTCGCCGCGCGCGGCTTGTCGACCTCGGTGGGCGACGAGGGCGGCTTCGCGCCCAACCTGGCGTCCAACGCCGAGGCATTGGCGGTCATCCAGCAGGCGGTCGAGAAAGCCGGTTACGTGCTGGGCAAGGATGTGACCCTGGCGCTGGACTGTGCCTCGTCGGAGTTCTATCAGGACGGCCAGTACAACCTGTCGGGCGAAGGCAAGTCCTACGACGCAGCCGGCTTCGTCGATTACCTCGCGGCCCTTTGCGATCAGTATCCGATCGTCTCCATCGAAGATGGCATGGACGAGTCCGACTGGGCAGGCTGGAAGGCCCTGACCGAGAAGCTGGGCGACAAGGTGCAGCTGGTCGGCGATGATCTGTTCGTGACCAACACGCGTATCCTCAAGCGCGGTATCGACGAGCACATCGGCAATTCCATCCTCATCAAGTTCAACCAGATCGGCTCGTTGTCCGAGACGCTGGATGCCATCAAGATGGCGCAGGACGCCGGTTTCACCGCCGTCATTTCGCATCGCAGTGGCGAGACCGAAGATACCACCATCGCCGACCTGGCCGTGGGCACTTCCGCCGGCCAGATCAAGACCGGCTCGCTCTGTCGCAGCGACCGCGTGGCCAAGTACAACCGTCTGCTGGTCATCGAGCAGGAGCTGGAAGGCCAGGCCGTGTATCCGGGGCTGGCGGCGATCAAGGGCCAGGGCTGACGTCCTCGGGGCGCTCAGCACGGTATGAACGCCACGGCGGCCCTGAGGGCCGCCGTTTTGTTTGGTGGCTCGTGCGACGCTTCCCTCCCGTGGTGGTCGTGTAGGTTCTGGATTCTTTCTTTGTAAGACATTTCCTACAAAAAATGCCGTCCATCGGCGATAAACAAGGACAATAGGTGTGATGAGCATTCCTTATTTTTTTTAGTTCATTGTTTTTAAAAGGTTTTTGTTTTCCCTGTCTGGCGCTCCTGGACCAACGTCAGGGGATGGGACCCGGTTGAGGTGCGTCACGGCTTCCGTAACAATGCACCTGCACAGGATGAGCAAGGCATTGCTTACCTGGAGGCAGATTGGGATGCAGCAGGGTGCGTCTGTCGTGGAGGGAGCCCAGGACAGGCATGGAGCGCACCCAGGGAGTCGAGCGGAGGGATCCGCTCAGGGATGAATGGGATGCAGCGGCCTTCGGGCCGCTTTTTTTTGGCCTGTCGTCGGCCTGCCTGGCGAGCGGGCAAGAAAAAACCGGCCCGCGGGCCGGTCTTGCATGTTGCGATGTGCGTGGCGTCAGCGTTCGAGGTGCTGAAGCTTGTCTGTCTTGCCGTCCCATTCCTCGGCATCGGGCAGCGGGTCTTTCTTTTCGCTGATGTTGGGCCAGACCTCGGAAAGCTCGGCGTTGAGCTCGATGAAGGCCTTTTGATCGTCGGGTAATTCGTCTTCCGAATAGATCGCTTCGGCGGGACATTCCGGCTCGCACAGCGCGCAGTCGATGCACTCGTCGGGATGAATCACCAGAAAATTGGGCCCTTCGTAGAAGCAGTCCACCGGACAGACTTCGACGCAGTCGGTATATTTACAGCGAATGCAGTTTTCGGTGACGACGAATGTCATGGGGTTCTCCTGAATCTCGGTCGCGACGGTGCCCGGAACTGACAGTAAGGTTATAAACGAGGCGGCAATTTATAATGGCATATTCTAATGGCGCCACATTTTAGTCGCGCTCCCGGCATGCGGGCAAGCGAGTGCCGCAAACGTTTTGGAATGGCCTCATAGCCAAACGCTGGCTCAGCATTGTTCGCGCCACTCGTAGAGCAAGGCCATGGCCTGGCGCGGGGATATCGCGTCGAGGTCGAGTTTTTCCAGCGCCTCGACGACCGGATGCGGCGCGCTGGCGAACAGGTCCGCCTGCTGCGGCGCGGCAGCGTCGCTGTCACCCAGGCCGCCACGCGTGCCGGCCTGGTGAACTTCCTGTTGTTCCAGGGTGGCGAGTTTTTCGCGTGCCCGGGCGACGACCCGGGGCGGCACGCCGGCGAGTTGTGCCACCTGCAGCCCGTAGCTCTGGCTCGCCGGCCCTTCCTCGACGCGGTGCATGAAGACGATGCCGTCCCGGTGCTCGGCGGCGGTCAAGTGCACGTTGGCCACGCTGTCGTAGGGCTCCGTCAACGCGGTCATTTCGAAGTAGTGCGTGGCGAAGAGCGTGAAGGCGCGCCGTTCGACCAGGTGCTCGGCACTGGCCCAGGCCAATGAGAGGCCGTCGAAGGTGCTGGTGCCGCGCCCGATCTCGTCCATCAGCACCAGGCTGTGTTCGGTGGCATTGTGCAGGATGGTGGCCGTCTCGGTCATCTCGACCATGAAGGTCGAACGGCCGCCGGCGAGGTCGTCGCTGGAACCGATGCGCGTGAAGATCCGGTCCACGGGGCCGATTTCTGCCTCGTCGGCGGGCACGCAGCTGCCGGTGTGCGCGAGCAGCGCGATCAAGGCCGCCTGGCGCATGTAGGTGGACTTGCCGCCCATGTTGGGGCCGGTGATCACCAGCAGGCGCCGCGTTTCATCGAGCATCAGGTCGTTGGGCACGAACGGGTGGTCGCTGACGTGTTCGACCACGGGATGGCGGCCTCCGCGAATGCGCAGCCCGGGCTGATCGCTCAGGCGTGGACGCACGAAATCCAGCGCCAGCGCGCGTTCGGCGAAACACGCCAGCACGTCGAGGGTCGCCAGCGCGCGCGCGGTACCCTGAAGCGCCTGGAGGTCGACGTTGAGCGTTTCCAGCAGCCCGTCGTAGAGCAGCTTTTCGCGCGCCAGTGCACGCGACTTGGCCGACAGCGCCTTGTCCTCGAATTCCTTGAGCTCGGGGATGATGAAGCGTTCGGCGTTTTTCAGCGTCTGGCGACGGATGTACTCGGCCGGGGCTTCGCGGGCCTGGGCGCGGGGGATCTCGATGTAGTAGCCATGGACGCGGTTGTAGCCCACCTTGAGGCCGACCAGGCCGGTGCGCTCGCGTTCCCGAGTCTCGAGCTCGACCAGATAGTCCCCGGCGTGCTCGGCCAGGCCGCGGTATTCGTCGAGCTCTGCGTCGAAGCCCGTGCCGATCACGCCGCCATCGCGGATCACCACGGGCGGGTTGTCGACCAGCGCCCGGCTCAGCGTCTCGGCCAATTCGGGATAGGGACGAATGTGGTGCTTGAGCGCGTCGATGGCCGTGCCCTCGTCGAGTTCGGCCAGATCGTGTTCCAGGGCGGGCAGGGCGTTGAGGGCATCGCGCAGACGGGCCAGGTCGCGCGGCCGGGCGCTGTAGAGCGCCACTCGCGCGAGGATGCGTTCGATGTCGCCGATGGCCTTGAGCGCGTCGCGCAGGGTGGCATGGCGGTCGGCGTCGATGAGGCACTGCACGGCGGCCTGGCGCGACTGGATCTGGGCGATGTCGCGCAGCGGTCGGTTGAGCCAGCGCTTGAGCTGACGCGATCCCATGGCGGTGGCGGTGGTGTCGAGCACGCTGGCCAGCGTATTGTCGAAGCCGCCCCCCAGGTTGGTGTCGATCTCGAGGTTGCGGCGGCTGGCGGCATCGATCACCACCGCTTCGTCGCGTGTCTCCACGGCGATGCCGGTGACGTGCGGCAGCCGCGAGCGCTGGGTGTCGCGGGCGTAGTCGATGAGCACGCCGGCGGCGGTCAGGGCCGTGGTGAGCTGAGCGCAGCCGAAGCCGCGCAGGTCGGCCACGCCGAACTGGTCGCATAACAGGCGAGTGGCGCTTTCCAGATCGAACAGCCAATCGCTCTGGCGACGGAAGCCGGGGCGCTCGGCGAGTGCCGGCGGTAACGACAGGCTTTCCGCGGCAAGCAGCTCGGCGGGATCGAGACGTTGAATCTCGGAGAGCAGATCGCTCTCGCCATCGACTTCGAGCACGCTGAAGTGGCCGCTGGACAGTTCCAGCCAGGCAAGGCCCCAGCGGTCTCCCTGCGGATGCACGGCGAGGACGAGGTTGTCGCGGCGCGCGTCGAGCAGGGCCTCGTCATGGAGGGTGCCGGGCGTGACGATGCGCACGACCTTGCGCTCCACCGGGCCTTTGGCAGTGGCCGGGTCGCCGATCTGCTCGCAGATGGCCACCGACTCACCCGACTTGACCAGCCGCGCCAGATAGCTCTCCGCGCTATGATAGGGCACACCGGCCATGGGAATCGGCTGCCCCGCCGACTGGCCGCGCTGGGTGAGGGTGATGTCGAGCAGCGAGGCGGCGCGCTTGGCGTCGTCGTAGAACAGCTCGTAGAAATCGCCCATGCGATAGAAGAGCAGCACCTCGGGATGCTCGCGCTTGATCTTCAGGTACTGGGCCATCATCGGGGTATGCTGGGCAGAGGCCTGGCTCATGCGAATCCTTGTCGTGCCGGTGGCGAGTGGTGCCAAATGAAAAAGGTGACGTGGTGTCGTGCGCAACCGCCAACACCGCAAGGCGACATTCTACGCTTTCGCGCGGACGGCGTCAGTGCGGCGCCGATCAGTGCGACATAGGGGAGAGGATAGATGGCGATAACCCTGGAAGAGTGGCGTGACGTGAGCGTCGATGCCTTGGCCGAGCGCCTCGGGAAAGCGTGCCGGGCGACGGGGGCCAGCGTGACGGCGGCCGAATCCTGCACCGGGGGCGGCGTGGCCAGTGCCATCACTGACGTCGCCGGCAGTTCCGACTATTTCGAGACCGGCTACGTGACCTACGCCAACAGCGCCAAGCAGCGCCTGCTCGGGGTGCGCGAGGCCACGCTTGCCACGCATGGCGCGGTCAGCGCCGAGACCGTGCGCGAGATGGTCGCCGGGGCGTGTCGCGATAGCGGCGCCACGCTGGGCGTGGCGATCAGTGGCGTGGCAGGCCCCGGTGGCGGCAGCGCGGACAAGCCCGTGGGCACGGTCTGGTTCGCCTGGGGCGATGATCGGACGCAGGACGTCGAGTGCCATCATCTGCCGGGGACGCGCGGCGAGGTGCGTCGCGCTGCGGTGCGCATGGCATTGATCGGGCTTGTTGCTAGGCTTGAGGGCGAGAGCGGGCGCGATTGAAAACGCATGCAAGTCAAAGGTAGGCGGCGCGAATTTTTTTCGTCATACTACTGGCTAGTCATACAGTATTGAGCGGACGGCGCCGAACTCATTCGGTGTCGCCGTATGAGCTTCGATGTCCTTCGATAGGAGACCTTCATGGCACAGGACGACAACCGTTCCAAGGCGCTCAACGCGGCGCTTTCCCAGATCGAGCGCCAGTTCGGCAAGGGCGCCGTGATGCGTCTTGGCGACACGCCGCGCGTGGCGACGCCGGCCATTTCCACGGGATCGCTGGGGCTGGATATCGCCCTCGGCGTGGGAGGCCTGCCGATGGGGCGCGTGGTCGAGATCTTCGGCCCCGAGTCCTCGGGCAAGACCACCATGACGCTGTCGGTGATCGCCCAGGGGCAGAAGCAAGGCAAGACCTGTGCCTTCATCGATGCCGAGCATGCGCTGGACCCGACCTATGCCGAAAAGCTCGGCGTCAACCTCGATGATCTGCTGGTGTCGCAGCCGGACACCGGTGAACAGGCACTGGAAATCTGCGACATGCTGGTCCGTTCGGGCGGCGTCGACGTGATCGTCGTCGACTCGGTCGCGGCCTTGACGCCACGCGCCGAGATCGAAGGCGAGATGGGCGATTCCCACGTCGGGCTGCAGGCGCGCCTGATGTCCCAGGCGCTGCGCAAGGTGACCGGCAACATCAAGAACGCCAACTGCATGGTGATGTTCGTCAACCAGATCCGCATGAAGATCGGGGTGATGTTCGGCAATCCCGAGACCACCACCGGCGGCAACGCGCTGAAGTTCTACTCCAGCGTACGCCTCGATATCCGGCGTACCGGCTCGGTCAAGCAGGGCGACGAGGCCATCGGCAACGAGACCCGGGTCAAGGTGGTCAAGAACAAGGTGGCGCCCCCGTTCCGTCAGGCCGAGTTCCAGATCCTTTACGGCAAGGGGATCTACCATGCCGGCGAAGTCGTCGACATCGGGGTGCAGCAGGGCCTGGTCGACAAGGCCGGTGCCTGGTACAGCTACCAGGGCAACAAGATCGGTCAGGGCAAGGCCAACGCCGCGCAGTTCCTCGAGGACAACCCGGCGATCATGGAAGAGATCGAGAACGAGATTCGCGCTCGCCTGCTGTCCACGCCCAAGCCCGAGGCCGAGTCTCAGGAGAAGGCCGCCGCAGCGCAGGACGACGATAGCCTGGTGTAACCATGAGCACGCAGGAGGCGACGCCCCGCGACGATGCCATCCGCCTGCTGGCGAGGCGCGACTACTCGCGCAGCGAGTTGATGTCGCGCCTCGCGGCGCGTGGGCATGCGCCCGACGACATCGCGTCGCTACTCGATGCCCTGGCCGATGAGGGGCTGCAGTCCGACGCTCGCTTCGCCGAGCAATTCGTGCGCTCGCGCCTGTCGCGCGGCCAGGGGGCGATGAAGATACGCGCCGAGCTGGGTGCGCGCGGCGTCACCGACGAGGTGGCACGCGAGGCACTGGAAGGCGAGGCCCCGGACTGGCACCGGCTGGCATGCGAGGCGCTGGCCAAGCGCTTCGATTCCCCCGGGCGCGACCCTCGTGAGCGCGCCAAGCGCGAACGCTTTCTGGCCTCGCGTGGATTCGATTTCGAGCAGGTGCGTCATGCCATGGCGCACGCCTGGGAGAACACCCGCTAGGCCTTTGCGGGCCGCATGCCACATGCGGCCTCTCTTTCCGCCGCTGTCGCGGCACCTCTTTAGTCCCCCGCCGAACGCGTTATACTAGTGCGCCATTGCGATGGCTCGGGGCGGTCCGTTGTCCGTCATTCGCCGACTTTCGCGCTTCGCGCCCGCCGCTTGTCCGGTCGGGCCGCGCATGCCCGCAGCGCCTAACGCACACCGCCACGGAATTTCTATGAAAAGCGCAGACATCCGACAAGCCTTTCTGACGTTCTTCGAGGAGCACGGTCATACCATCGTGCCGTCGAGCTCGCTCGTGCCCGCCAACGACCCGACGCTGTTGTTCACCAACGCCGGCATGGTGCCGTTCAAGGACGTCTTCCTGGGACGCGACCCACGCCCCTACGTGCGTGCCACTTCCGCGCAGCGCTGCGTGCGTGCCGGGGGCAAGCACAATGACCTGGACAACGTCGGCTACACCGCGCGTCACCATACCTTCTTCGAAATGCTGGGGAACTTCAGCTTCGGGGATTACTTCAAGCGCGACGCCATTCGCTTTGCCTGGACGTTCCTGACCGAACGGCTGGGCCTGCCCGCCGACAAGCTGTGGGTCACCGTCCACGTCAGCGACGACGAAGCCGAGCGTATCTGGAAGGACGAAATCGGCATCGATCCGGCGCGCTTCTCCAAGCTCGACGAAGACAACTTCTGGCAGATGGGCGACACCGGCCCCTGCGGCCCTTCCTCGGAGATCTTCTTCGACCACGGCCCCGAGGTGGCCGGGGGGCCGCCGGGAAGCCCCGAAGAAGACGGCGACCGCTACATCGAGATCTGGAACCTGGTGTTCATGCAGTTCGATCGCGATAGCGCGGGAACGCTGAACCCGCTGCCCAAGCCGTCCATCGATACCGGCATGGGCCTGGAGCGTGTCGCGGCCGTGCTGCAGGGGGTGCATTCCAACTACGAGATCGACCTGTTCCAGAACCTGCTGAACGCGGCGTCCGAGGCCACGGGATACGACGATACCAGTGCGCCGTCGCTGCGCGTGATCGCCGACCACATCCGGTCCTGTGCCTTCTTGATCACCGACGATGTGCTGCCCTCCAACGAAGGGCGCGGCTACGTGTTGCGCCGTATCATCCGGCGCGCCATTCGCCACGGCCACAAGCTCGGTGCCCGTGAGCCGTTCTTCCACACCCTGGTGGCGGCGCTGGATGCCGAGATGGGGGCGGCCTATCCGGAACTGCGCAAGGCGCGTCCGCGCATCGAGAAGGTCCTGCTCAAGGAAGAAGAACAGTTCGCGCGCACGCTGGATCACGGCATGGGCCTGCTGACGGAAGCCCTGGAAACGCTGGACGGCGAGGTACTGCCGGGCGAGACCGTGTTCAAGCTTTACGATACCTACGGCTTTCCGTTCGACTTGACGGCCGACGTGTGCCGCGAGCGCGGCGTGACGCTCGACGAGGTCGGCTTCCAGCGCGAGCTCGAGGCCCAGCGCGAGCGAGCCCGCGCGGCCAGCCAGTTCGGTGCCGACTACACGGCGGCACTCGACCTGGAGGGCGAGACGGCGTTCACCGGTTATGAGCGCCTGGAAGACGAGGCTCGCGTGACCGCCCTGGTCGACCGCGAGGGCAACGCGCTGGCGGCGCTCGAGGCCGGGCAGCACGGTGTCGTGGTGCTCGACCGTACGCCCTTCTATGGCGAATCCGGGGGGCAGGCCGGTGACACGGGGTATCTGGAGGCCGACGGCATGCGCTTCCAGGTCACCGATACCCAGAAGCAAGGCGGCCATCACCTGCATCACGGGGTGCTCGTCGAGGGACATCTCGACGTGGGTGCCAGCGTGACGCCACGGGTCGATGCCAGTCTGCGGGCGGCGACCATGCGCAACCACTCGGCTACCCACCTGTTGCACGAGGCGCTGAGGCAGGTGCTGGGCGAGCACGTGCAGCAGAAGGGCTCGCTGGTCACCGCCGAGCGCTTGCGGTTCGACGTGAGTCACTTCGAGGCGATGACCCGGGCGCAGCTCGACGAGGTCGAACGTATCGTCAATGCCCAGATCCTGGCCAACGCCGCGACCCGTATCGAGCACATGACGCTCGACGAGGCCAAGGCCAAGGGTGCCGCGGCGCTCTTCGAGGCCAAGTACGCCGACAGCGTGCGCGTGCTGACCATCGGTGCCGACGACTTTTCCATCGAGCTGTGCGGCGGTACGCACGTGGCGCGCAGCGGTGACATCGGTTGCTTCCACATCCTCAGCGAGGCGGGTGTCGCTGCCGGAGTGCGCCGCATCGAGGCCGTGACCGGCGAAGGGGCCCTGGCGTATTTCCGCGACCAGGAAGCCAAGGTCGCGCGTGTTGCCGAACAGCTCAAGGCCAAGCCGGAGCAAGTGGAAGCACGTCTCGAGGCGACCCTCGAGCGTAACCGCACCCTGGAAAAGGAGCTCGAGCGGCTCAAGGCCAAGTTGGCGAGTGCCACCAGCGGCGATATGCTCGCCGACGTGCGCGAGGTGGCCGGCGTCAAGCTTCTCGTCAAGCAAGTCGAGGGCGTGGGCGGCAAGGAACTGCGTGGCCTGCTCGACCAACTCAAGAACAAGCTGGGCTCGGGCGTCATCGTGCTCGGCGTCGCGGGCGACGAGAAGGTCAGCCTGATCGCCGGCGTGACCGATGACCTGACCGCACGCCTCAAGGCCGGCGACCTGGTCAAGCATGTCGCCGAGCAGGTCGGCGGCAAGGGCGGCGGCCGGGCCGACATGGCCCAGGCGGGCGGCTCACGGCCGCAGGCGCTGCCCGATGCCCTGGCGAGTGTGCCGAGTTGGGTCGAGGCCCGGCTCGGCGAGTGAGAACGTGGAAAGGGTCGTGCGCATGGCGCCGGCCCTTTTCTTCATTCATGCTTGTGAAAACCACCACGGATAGGCAGCTATGGCGCTATACGTACAGAAGTTCGGGGGGACCTCGGTGGGCTCGGTGGAGCGCATCAAGGCCGTCGCCGAAAAAGTGAAGCGATTCCGCGACGAGGGCCACCAAGTGGTCGTCGTGGTCTCGGCAATGAGCGGGGAGACCAACCGGCTGATCGATCTGGCCAGCCAGATCAACGATGAGCCCACGCCGCGCGAAATGGACATGCTGGTGTCCACCGGCGAGCAGGTGACCATTTCCCTGCTGGCGATGGCCTTGCACAAGCTGGATGTGGAGGCGACTTCCTATACGGGGGCCCAGGTGGGCATCCGCACTGACAGCGCCCACACCAAGGCGCGTATCCAGCGCATCGAGACCGATGACATCCAGGCCGATCTCGACGATGGTCAGGTCGTGGTCGTGGCCGGTTTCCAGGGGGTCGATGACGAGGGCAACATCACGACCCTCGGACGCGGCGGCTCGGACACCACCGGCGTGGCCCTGGCGGCGGCGCTCAAGGCCGACGAATGCCAGATCTACACCGATGTGGATGGCGTCTACACTACCGATCCGCGCGTGTGCTCAAAGGCGCAACGGCTATCGGCCATCACCGTCGAGGAAATGCTCGAGCTGGCGAGCCTGGGGTCGAAGGTGCTGCAGATTCGCGCCGTCGAGTTCGCCGGCAAATACAATGTACCGCTGCGCGTGCTGTCCAGCTTCGAGGACGGCCCGGGTACGCTGATCGTCGCTGAAGAAGAAGAGACCACTATGGAAGAACCGCTGATCTCCGGTATCGCCTTCACTGCCAGTGAAGCCAAGCTGACGTTGCTCAACACGCCGGACGTGCCGGGCGTGGCCTCCAAGATTCTGGGGCCCATCGCCGATGCCAATATCGAAATCGACATGATCGTGCAGAACGTGGCCCCGGCCGGGGACTACACCGACTTCACGTTCACCGTGGCCAAGAGCGATTACAAGCAGACCAAGAGCATTCTGCAGGACCAGGTGATCCCGGCGCTGGGCGGTGGCGAACTGCGCGGCGACGACAATATCGCCAAGGTGTCGCTGGTGGGCGTGGGCATGCGCTCGCATGCTGGCGTGGCGTCCAAGATGTTCCGCGTGCTGGCTGACGAGAACATCAACATTCGCATGGTCTCCACCTCGGAAATCAAGATCTCCGTGGTCATCGACGAGAAGCAGATGGAGCTGGCCGTGCGTGCGCTGCACACTGCATTCGGACTCGATAAAGACAGCATACAAGGTGAATGAAGAAAGAATCTTGGCTTTCCGGCCCCATTCGCTTCTACGCTTGAGGGGTAGCGTCAGGACGACGCCGGAAGGCCTGGGTCGGCCTTTCATTCAACGAGCCTCAGGATGCAAGTACGCGTCATTGGCCCTCGGGGCAAGTATGAAGCATAATTTGCTCCCGTACTGTCGCTTGGCGGTGCACGCATCCCGTTGGAAGAAAGCCTGAGAAGGAGATCAGACATGCTCATCCTGACCCGTCGCGTCGGTGAAACACTGATGATTGGCGACGATATCACCGTCACTGTACTTGGCGTGAAAGGTAACCAAGTGCGCATTGGCGTCAATGCGCCGAAAGACGTGGCCGTCCATCGCGAGGAAATCTATCAGCGCATTCAGCGCGAGAAGACCGATAGCGAGGATGACGGTTCAAGCGTCTGAACAGTGACGCATGCGTGGAACCGTCTGGGCTGGTGAAGTCGTCCCCTTTATCGGCTCGGGCAATTCAGGATCAGGCATGCCTTCTGGATCACTTCTAACGCCAAGCACGCAGTAGCAGTCACGGTCGCTGGAAGGGTTGATAGTAAAAGATTTTCGATCTGCCCTAGACAAGACCCCAGCATAATCGGTAACATACGCGCCGTGTTGATGAGGGAGAGATGGCCGAGTGGCTGAAGGCGCTCCCCTGCTAAGGGAGTATGGGGTTTGTAGCCCCATCGAGGGTTCGAATCCCTCTCTCTCCGCCATTCAGCCGGATGCATTGCATCGAAGTTTCGCGCCCGTAGCTCAGCTGGATAGAGTACCTGACTACGAATCAGGTGGTCGGAGGTTCGAATCCTCCCGGGCGCGCCACTTTTTGTTGGCGGAATCGTCACACAGCAATGCGAGAGCGAGCCGCTCTCGATGCGAAAAAACGGTATCGACCGTCATCGCTTTCAGCGCCCGTAGCTCAGCTGGATAGAGTACCTGACTACGAATCAGGTGGTCGGAGGTTCGAATCCTCCCGGGCGCGCCAAATTCCGAGCCCGCCCCTTCATGGGGCGGGCTTTTTCGTCTTGATGCAGGTTCCCCTTCCTTGACGGCTAGCCCTGTGCGCATCGGCAGGCAAGCAGTCGTTTCTGGCACGCCTGGCGTGCCATTTTTTTGCTTCGTGGCAACTGGTTCTGCGGAGACGGCGAGAGACGCCGCGTTCAGGGCGCACTCAGTCGTCGGACTTGACCTGATAATCGCCTTCGAGCACACGTGATGAACGTGCGTTGTCTCGTGTCTGTGCACCGTCCTGCGCGCCGTTGCCGCCGGCCGGGCGGGCGTGCTCGGCACGAAAGGCTTCGGCACGCTTTTTCATGCGGTGGCGCAGAAACGGCAGCATCGCCCAGCCGACGATCAGGAAAAACAGGCCGAGCAGGGTGCCGACGATCATCATGACGCCGAACAATAACCAGGTGGCGAGCAGCTTGAGCCCGCCGGCACCCTGGGAGGGGCGCGCCTGACGCGCCCGTTCCCGCCATTGCTGAGCCGCCTGCCAGGCGGCGTTGTGCTGTCGATCAGTCATGTTCCACTCCAGTGACCGTGAGTCCATTGCGTTCGAGGCGGATGTCGATCTCCTCATTCTGGGCGTCGTAGCCTTCGATATCCACATGCCCTTGCTCATCGACATCCAGTTCGGCAAAGCGTTGCATGCCAGCGTCTCGCGCGTTGTCCAGCGCCTGACGCAGCTCCTCGCCATTCAGGCTCCAGTCGGGCGTGGTGTCCTGGCGGCGTTTTTCATGCACCAGGCTGCCATCCCGGATCAGCATGTCGAGGTCGAGCTGCCAGCCATCGTCGCGCCAGCCTTCGATTTCCAGGCGGTTGCCGTCGTCGATGGCGATGTCATCGTAATGCGTGACACCATGTTCGCCGGCCGTCGCGAGCAGCGATTCGAGCTCCCCCGGCGACAGGCTGCCGTCGTCGGCCATCACGGCCGTGGACAGGCCGCCACTGAGTACCATCGGCATCATCAGCATGTGCATCGTCTTCATGATCGTCTCCTTGCGTTGGCATCGAGGCCGGCGTGATCGCGTTACGCCAGTGATGAAGCGAGCCTAGCGGCGACGACCTTGCAGTCGCCTGAAAACGATGTTCATCTTCCGTTCATGTTCAGGCGTGCCGTCGCCGGGCTGTCACGA
Source organism: Chromohalobacter sp. (assembly GCF_039830575.1). NCBI lineage: Bacteria > Pseudomonadati > Pseudomonadota > Gammaproteobacteria > Oceanospirillales > Halomonadaceae > Chromohalobacter > Chromohalobacter sp. The sequence goes on from NZ_JBDOOX010000006.1 coordinate 144,462, forward strand.
GGTTCGTCCGGCCGGGCTGTCGCGGAGACGAGCGCCTTGTTCATGCTGTATTCATGTCGTGTCTGACAGGGTGTGGGCATGAAACGCTTCAATGGATGTCTCAAGGCACTCATGCTGGCGGCGGTGGGAATCATGGCCTGCCAGTCACTGGTCATGGCCGATGACGATGAGTGGCGTTCGCTGCATCGCGAGGTGCAGGAGGGGCGCGTCGTGGCCCTGCCCACGGTGCTCGACTGGCTCGAGCATCGCTATGTCGGGCAGGTGCTCGAGGTCGAACTCGAGCACGAGGACGAGGCGCCGCGCTACGAGATCGAAATGATCGGCCCGCAGGGGCAGGTGGTCGAATTCGAATTCGATGCCGCCAATGGCGAGCTGATCGGCATCGAAGGGGTCAATATCGAGGGGATGACACGTCCATGAAGGTATTGCTGGTCGAGGACGATACCGCGCTGGCGCAAGCCCTCGGCGAAGCCTTCGTCGAGGCCGGGCTGCTGTGGGAGCATGCCGCGAACGGCGAAGCCGCCGATTATCTGGTGCGGGTGGAAGCCTACGATGCCGTGATCCTCGACCTGGGCCTTCCCGATGGCGATGGCACCCGTTGGCTCGCCGCGTGGCGCGAAGACGGCATCGATCTGCCGGTGCTGGTACTGACGGCGCGCGAGCGCTGGTCGGACAAGGCGGCCGGCTTCTCCGCCGGGGCCGACGATTACGTCACCAAGCCCTTCGAGACGGCAGAAGTCCTGTTCCGTCTGCGCGCCCTGGTACGACGCAGCCACGGGCATGCACATCCGATCCTCAAGCTCGGCGAGCTGGCACTGGATACGCATACCGGCAGTGTCACCCTGGCAGGCCGTCCGATCACGCTGACGGCCCAGGAATCGCGCCTGCTGGCGTATCTGCTGCATGCCGCCCCGCGAATCGTGACCCGCACCGAGCTTTCAGAGCATGTCTATGACCGGGACCACGAGCCCGACTCCAACGTCATCGATGTCCAGATCAGCCGCCTGCGTCGCAAGCTGGGCAACCAGCGCATCGAGACCCTGCGCGGCCAGGGCTATCGCCTGGTGGCCCTCGAGGAGACGCCATGAGGCGACGCGCCTGGCAACAGCGCATCGCGCGTACCTCGATCCGGGCTCGGTTGCTGATCGCCTCGCTGTTGCTGGTCATGGTCGCGTTGCCACTGGCCGGCACCGGCCTGGCCTATAACTTCCGCGATGCCGTCACCACTGCCTTCGACGACCGCCTCGAGTCATTGCTCAACGTACTGCTGGCCGGGGCGCAGCTCGATCCCCAGAGCAATGAACTGCGCATGACGCGTTCTCTGGGCGATCCACGCTTCGAGCGCGTCTACTCGGGCTGGTACTGGCAGGTGGCAGGCGAAGGGCAGGCACTGACGTCGCGCTCGCTATGGGACCAGCGCCTGCCGACCGACGACATCCAGGGCCTGGCGGTCTCCGAAGTCGATGGGCCGCGCGGCAATCGCTTGCGGGTCATGGAACGCGACATCCGCTTGCCGGGGCATGCCGGGACGCTGCATGTCAGCGTCGCTGCTTCCCGCGAGGAGCTGGATCGCGAGGTGGCGCGTTTCGAGTGGTTGTTGGGCCTGTCGCTGCTGGCCTTGGGGGCCCTGTTGCTGGTTGGCCTGGCGGTGCAGATCCGCTGGGGACTGGCGCCGCTGCGGCGCATGCACGCCAACTTGCGGGCCGTGGAGTCCGGAGACGCCGAGAGTCTGGAGACGCGTTTTCTGCCCGACGAACTGGCACGTCTGGCAGGTGCCATGAACGGTGTGCTGGAACGCGATCGGCGGCTGATCGAACGTGGCCGACATGCCGCCGGCAATCTGGCGCATGCCCTCAAGACCCCGGTCAGCGTGCTGACGACGCTGGCGGAGCGTTTTCCCGACGAGACGCGTGACCGCGTGCAGGGCGAGCTCGGACGCATCGACGATGCCGTGCGCCACCATCTGGCGCGTGCCTCGGCGACGGGGGGCGGCGTGCTGGCCGGCAAGATCGATGTCGGGAAAACCCTCGCCCCGGTGCTCGATGGCCTGACCCGGATGGGGGAGCGGCGCGGGGTTCGGCTGGACGCCGAGCTGGCGGCCGACCTCAGTGTGCGCATGGATGCCCAGGACCTTCAGGAACTGGTCGGCAACCTGCTCGAGAATGCCCTGCGCTGGGCGTCGTCGCAGGTCTCGCTGCGTTTCTATCCACAGGGCGCGGGCGTCGTGCTGGTGATCGAAGACGACGGGCCGGGGATGAGCGAGGCCCAGCGTGAGGCTGCCCTGGCACGCGGCGCGCGTCTCGACGAACGGCGCTCCGGCTCCGGCCTGGGACTGGCGATCGTCAAGGATTTGATGACCCTCTACGGCGGCCGTCTGCAGCTCGCCGAGTCTACGCTGGGCGGACTGGCGGCGCGTGCCTGGCTACCGTCCTCGCCGGTGGCGCCGAGTGTCACCGAGTCGTGATCGCGGTGCCACCGTGCCATCGTCTCAGTTGTACGGTGCGTGCGCGGTTGCGATGATGCCCGGCATTGGCGTTCGACAGACGTGATGTTCAAGTACGTGGTCGTCCGGTAACGGGCCTTCCAGCAGGAGTAGCGGCGATGGATAAATACGAACTCAAGCGCGAGCAGGCGGCGCGCGCGGCCTGGCTCTCCTACGTCGGTGGGCGCACGCAGGACGATATCGCCCGCCTGCTGGGCGTCTCGCGGCCCGGGGTCCAGCGCTTGCTGGCCCTGGCGCGTCAGGAAGGGCTGGTCAAGGTGCATGTCGATCATCCCATCTCCCAGTGCATGGCCATGGGCGAGGCGATTCTCACGCACTTCGGATTGGATTTCTGCGATGTGGTGCCCAGCGACCCCGAGCTGCCGGAAAGCAGTCCGCGCTTTCTCGCCCAGGCCGGCGCCGAACGGCTGGCGAGCCTTCTCGATCGTCAAGCGCCCCTGACGCTGTCGCTGGGCACCGGGCGTTCGGTGCGTGCCACCGTGGAAGCCCTGAGTCGCCTGGATCGCTCGCAGCATCGTATCGTCTCGCTGGTGGGCAATGTCGCCCGCGACGGTTCCGCCAACCGCTACGACGGGGTGATGGTCCTGGCCGACAAGACCGGGGCGGAGCGCTTCCTGCTGCCCGCACCGGTAGTGGCCGCCTCGGTGGAAGAGAAGGAAGCGTTGCTTGCCCAGCAGCTGGTGCAGGCGGTGTTTCATATCGCCCGCGAGGCCGAAACCGGGGTCATCGGCATCGGCCGCATCGATCCGCGCGCGACCCTGTTCCAGGATCATTTCATCAGCGAGGCCGAACTCAACGAGCTGCTCGAGGCCGGTGCGGTGGGGGAACTGCTCGGCTGGCCGCTGGATATCCAGGGACGGCTCATCGACTGTCCGATCACGCGCCGCATCACCAGCCTGCCGCTCTCGGCACTGGGCGGGCAGCCGCTGATGGGCCTGGCGGGCGGGCACGACAAGGGGCCGGCCATCCTGAGCGCCCTGCGAGGCGGCTGGCTCAAGGGACTGGTGACGGACGAAGCGGCGGCTCGCTATATCGTGTCCGCATTGGGGGCTTAGGCCAAAGTCTAAGCGTGAGGGGTTTGCTTTTTTTGGCGCTGCAAATGATCATTTGAATACTCGATGAGTAGATTGATCAAAACAAATTCAATGATCTTCTCCCAGGAGCTCGCCATGCGCCTTACCTACGCTCTACCCCTGGCCGGAGCCGCGACACTGGCTTCGTTCGCCGCTCACGCCGAGACCATCACCGTGGCCACGGTGAACAACAACGACATGATCATCATGCAGGGCCTGACCGACGAATTCGAAAAGGCCCACCCGGACATCGACCTGGAATGGGTGGTGCTCGAGGAAAACGTGTTGCGTCAGCGTCTGACCACCGACATCGCCACCGACGGCGGCCAGTTCGATGTCATGACCATCGGGACGTACGAGGTGCCGATCTGGGCCAAGCAGGATTGGCTGGTCGAGCTCGACGACCTGCCCGAGAGCTACAACGAGCAGGATCTGCTCAAGCCGATCCGCGACGGCCTGAGCCAGGACGGTTCGCTCTACGCGCTGCCGTTCTACGGTGAAAGCTCGATGATGTACTACCGCACCGACCTGTTCGAGCAGGCCGGCATCGAGATGCCCGAACAGCCGACCTGGGAGCAGGTCGAGGACTGGGCGAGCCAGATCAACGATCCCGACAACGGCGTGTATGGCATCTGCCTGCGCGGCAAGCCGGGCTGGGGCGAGAACATGGCGTTCGTCAGCACCCTGGTCAATACCTTCGGCGGTCGCTGGTTCGACGAGGAATGGCATCCGGAAATCAACTCGCCGGAGTGGAAGGAAGCGGTCGGTTTCTATGTCGACCTGATGAACAACTATGGCCCGCCGGGTGCGACCTCCAACGGCTTCAACGAGAATCAGGCGCTGTTCTCCAGCGGCAAGTGCGGCATGTGGGTCGATGCCACGTCCGCCGCCGGGCGTCTCTACAATCCCGACGAGTCGCAGGTCGCCGACAAGCTCGGCTTCGCCCCGGCGCCGATCGCCGAGACCCCGAAGGGCGCCAACTGGCTGTGGTCGTGGACGCTGGCGATTCCCGCCTCGTCGGATGCCAAGGACGCCGCCAGGACTTTCATTACCTGGGCGACCTCGCAGGACTACATCGAGCTGGTAGGGGAAACCGAAGGCTGGACCAGTGTGCCGCCGGGCACCCGTGAGTCCACCTACGAGAATCCCAAGTACCAGGAAGCTGCGCCGTTCGCCGACTTCGTGCTCAACGCCATCCAGACCGCCGATCCCACCGATTCGACGCTCAAGCCGAGTCCCTACATCGGCGTGCAGACCGTCAACATCCCCGAGTTCCAGGCGGTAGGCACCCAGGTGGGACAGATGATCGGGGCTGCACTTGCCGGTCAACAGTCCGTCGATGCCGCGCTCGACCAGGCCCAGCGTTCGGTCGATCGCACCATGCGCCAGGCGGGATACTACGACTAAGCGATAGCCTCCCGCCGCGGCCGGATCGTCATGATCCGGCCGCCTTTTCCGACCTGTTTCCTTCAATGGGGCATTCCCATGCGCGAGAGAACGTCCGGACGAACCGTCGGCGGCTTCCGCAACGTGTTCCTGCAGGGACCGGCGGTGACGTTGCTGCTGCTGTGGATGCTGGTGCCACTGGGCATGACCCTGTGGTTCTCCTTCCAGCGCTATAACCTGATCAATCCCATGATTTCCGGTTTCGCCGGCTGGGATAACTATACCTATCTGCTCACCGATCCGGCCTTGTGGACGGCGATGGGCAACACCCTGCTGCTGGTCGGCTGGGTGCTGGCGATCAGCGTGATCGGCGGCACGCTGCTGGCGGTGCTCTTCCAGCAGGAGTTCTTCGGTCGCGGCATCGCCCGCCTGCTGGTGATCGCGCCGTTCTTCGTCATGCCCACGGTCGGCGCCCTGGTGTGGAAGAACATGCTGATGCACCCGGTCAACGGCGTGTTCGCCTGGCTGAGCGGCCTGCTCGGGCTGCCGGTGATCGACTGGTTCTCGTCGATGCCGCTGGCGTCGATCATCATCATCGTCGCCTGGCAGTGGATGCCGTTCGCCTTGCTTATCCTGCTCACCGCCATCCAGTCCCTGGACGATGACCAGGTCGAAGCGGCGCGCATGGACGGTGCCGGACCGCTGGCGATCTTCTGGTTCATCACCCTGCCGCACCTGAAGCGGGCGATCAGCGTGGTGATCATGATCGAGATGATCTTCCTGCTGACGATTTTCGCCGAGATATTCGTCACCACCTCGGGCGGCCCGGGGCTGGCCTCGACCAATCTGGCCTATTTCATCTACATCCGCGCGTTGCTGGACTTCGACGTGGGCGGCGCCTCGGCCGGCGGTGTCATCGCCATCATCCTGGCCAACATCGTGGCGATCTTCTTGATCCGCACCGTGGCCAAGAATCTCGAGACCTGAGGCGAGGAGCACTGCATGAATCCTACGATGACCAAGAAACTGCTGCTCACGCTGCTCGCCTGGGGCATCGCGTTGATCGTGTTCTTTCCGATCTTCTGGATGGTGCTGACCGGCTTCAAGACCGAAGGCGAGGCCGTGGCGACACCGCCGAGCCTGTTCTTCGAGCCGACCCTGGCGGGCTATCACGAAGTCATGGCGCGTGCCGACTACTTGAAGTTCGCCCTGAACAGCATCGTGATCTCGTTCGGCTCGACCCTGCTGGCGCTGATCGTGGCGATTCCCTCGGCCTATTCGATGGCCTTCCTGCCGACCAAGCGTACCCGGGGCACGTTGCTGTGGATGCTGTCCACCAAGATGCTGCCGCCGGTCGGCGTGCTGATGCCGGTGTACCTGCTGTTCCGCGACATGGGCCTGCTCGACTCCCAGCTCGGTCTGACCATCGTCTACATGCTGATGAACCTGCCGATCGTGGTGTGGATGCTGTACACCTTCTTCAAGGACATTCCCAAGGACATCCTCGAAGCAGGACGCATGGACGGCGCCGGCACCCTGCAGGAAGTGCTCTACCTGCTGTTGCCGCTGACCCTGCCGGGGATCGCGTCCACCGGATTGCTGTCGGTCATCCTGAGCTGGAACGAGGCGTTCTGGAGCCTCAACCTGACGACCTCGGATGCCGCCCCGCTGACCGCTTTCATCGCTTCCTTCTCGAGTCCCGAAGGGCTGTTCTGGGCCAAGTTGTCCGCCGCCTCGACGCTGGCCATCGCGCCGATTCTGATCTTCGGCTGGTTGACCCAGAAGCAGATGGTTCGTGGTCTCACCTTCGGCGCCGTCAAATAAGGAATTCCGCCATGGCAACGCTACAACTCAACAACATCGTCAAGGACTTCGGCGGCACCCAGGTCATCAAGGGCGTCGATCTCGAGGTCAAGGACCGCGAATTCGTGGTCTTCGTCGGCCCCTCGGGCTGCGGCAAGTCGACCCTGATGCGGATGATCGCCGGGCTCGAGAGCACCACCAGCGGCGAGATCGCCATCGACGGCCAGCGCGTCAACGAGGTCGGGCCCGCCGACCGCGGCCTGGCGATGGTCTTCCAGAGCTACGCGCTCTACCCGCACATGACCGTCGAGGACAACATGGGCTTCAGCCTCCGCCTGGCCAAGGTGCCCAAGGCCGAGCGCCGCGAGAAGGTCCTCGCCGCCGCACGCATCCTGCAGCTCGAGCCCCTGCTCGACCGCAAGCCCCGCGCGCTGTCCGGCGGCCAGCGTCAGCGCGTGGCGATCGGACGGGCGATCGTGCGCAACCCCAGCATCTTCCTGTTCGACGAACCGCTGTCGAACCTGGACGCGGCGCTGCGCGTGCAGATGCGCATCGAGCTGGCCCGGCTCCACGAGGAGCTCGACGCGACGATGATCTACGTCACCCACGACCAGATCGAGGCCATGACCATGGCCGACAAGATCGTCGTGCTGCAGGACGGCGTGGTCGAGCAGATCGGCTCGCCGATGGAGCTCTACCACCACCCGCGCAACCGCTTCGTGGCCGGCTTCATCGGCTCGCCGAAAATGAACTTCCTGGAGGTCGAGGTGCGCGGTGCCGACGCCGAGGGGGTCGACGTGGCGCTGCCCGGCGGCGACTGCCGGGTGCCGGTCGCGGGCGACGGCGTCAGCGCCGGCGACACGCTGACGCTGGGCATCCGTCCCGAGCACCTGGTGCTCGACGAGGCGGGGCCGCTGACGGGCCGGATCCAGGTCATCGAACGTCTCGGCGGCGTCACCTCGCTGTATCTCGAGCACGGCGACAGCGAGTGGATCCTGGTCGCCGACGGCAACGTCGCGCATCGCGTGCACGACGAGGTGCGCTTCACCTTCGACCCGGCCTGCGCGCACCTTTTCACTGCCGATGGCCTGGCCCTGGCGCACCTGACGCGCCACCCGCTGGCCGATATCGACCGCAAGGAAAATCGCGCCTCTTCGGCATCGGACGGCCGCTGATGAAGTCGCCCATGGAGGTGCTGATCTTCGACTGCGACGGCGTGCTGGTGGACAGCGAAGCCATCGCCGAGACGGTGCTGCGCGAGCGACTGGCGGCCTGGCTGCCTGACCTGGCGATCGGTGATGAATTGCGCCGGGCACTGGGCATGACTACCCAGGCGATTCTCGATCATCTGGCTGCCCGCAGCGCGCATGCCTTGCCCGATGACGCCCTCGAACGCATCGACACGGCGATCGAGGCGCGATTGGCCGAGGAGCTCGAGGCCATGGCCGGCGTGGCGGCTGCCATCGAGGCCCTCGATCTGCCGCTGGCGATCGTCTCCAACAGCCGCCGCCGTCGCGTCGTCGCCTCGCTGGCCAACACCGGGCTCGATGCGCAACTCGGCAAGGCGCCGCTGTTCACCGCCGAGCAGGTCGCGCACCCCAAGCCGGCGCCTGATGTCTATCGCCTGGCGGCGTCGCATCTCGGTGTCGCGCCTGCCGCCTGCCTCGTCATCGAGGACAGTGTCTCGGGGACCCGGGCGGCCTGTGCCGCCGGCATGACGGTGATCGGTTTCACCGGCGCCAGTCATGTCGAGCCCGGCCATGCACAACGGCTGCGCGACGCCGGCGCCTGGCAGGTGCTCACGCACATGGCGGCGCTTGGCGAGCTGGTACAGCGCTGGCGCGGCGAGCGTCACGCCGTGCGCTGAAGACCGCCGGGGGGATATGGCCGACGGCCCGAAGCTGGCGCTTCATCATGACTTCACTCGAACAAGGAACCACAGCGATGAAACTCGACAAGCGAACGGCAGTGGTGACCGGCGGCGCGCGCGGGATCGGCCTGGCGATCGTCAAGGGCTATCTGCGGGAAGGGGCGCGCGTGGCGATCGCCGATATCGACACCGACGCCGCCGAGCAGGCGGTCGCCGAGATTCGGGCCGAGGTCGACGAGGCGCCGGTGATGGCGGTGCGGCTCGACGTGGCCGACGCCGACTCGCGCCAGGCGATGATCGCGGCCGTCGAGGCGCGTTTCGGCGGTATCGACATCCTCGTCAACAATGCGGCGGTATTCGACATGGCCCCGGTGCTCGAGGTCAGCGAGGCCAGCTATGACCGGCAATTCGGCATCAACGTCAAGGGGACCTTCTTCACCCTGCAGGCGGTGGCGGCGCATATGGTCGAGCGCGGCCAGGGCGGCAAGATCATCAACATGGCCTCCCAGGCCGGGCGCCGCGGCGAGCCCCTGGTCAGCATGTACTGCGCCTCCAAGGCCGCGGTGATCAGCCTCACCCAGTCCTGCGGCCTCGCCCTGATCAAGCACCGCATCAACGTCAACGGCATCGCCCCCGGGGTGGTCGACACCCCCATGTGGGACGAGGTCGATGCCTTGTTCGCGCGCTACGAGAACCGCCCGGCCGGCGAGAAGAAGCGCCTGGTCGGCGAGGCGGTGCCCTATGGTCGCATGGGGCGTCCCGAGGATCATGTCGGCGCGGCGGTGTTCCTGGCTTCCGCCGACAGCGATTATGTGGTGGCACAGACGCTGAACGTCGATGGCGGCAACTGGATGAGCTGATCATGAGCGCAGACCTGCCTCGCTTCGATATCGTCACCGCCGGCGAGCTGCTCGCCGAATTCGTCGCCGAGCGACCCGGCCAGCGTTTCGACGTGCCGGGACGTTTCCAGGGGCCGTTTCCCAGCGGTGCGCCGGCGATCTTCGCCTCCCAGGCGGCGCGCATGGGGGCGCGGGTCGCCTATGCCGGCTGCGTGGGCAGCGATGGCTTCGGCGACCTGATCCTGGATCGGCTGACCGCCGACGGGATCGATACCGCTGCGGTGGGGCGCGATGCCGAGTATCCCACCGGCACCGCCTTCGTGCGTTATCGCGACGACGGCGACCGCGACTTCATCTTCAACCTGACGCACAGCGCAGCGGCGCGTCTCGACGTCGACGATGCCGGGCTCGAACGACTGGCGGATTGCCGGTATCTGCATGTGATGGGCTCGTCGCTGTCTTCACCCGCGGCCATCGCACTGATCGATCGGCTGGCTACACGGGTTCGCGCGCGTGGTGGCCGGATCAGTTTCGACCCCAATATTCGTGCCGAATTGATGGCCGACCCGGCGACCCGGGCGGCGGTGCTGACGCGCATCGACGATTGCGATGTCTTCCTGCCCAGCGAAGCGGACCTTGCCTGGCTCAGCCATGGCGAGCCGGAGGCCGAGACCGTGGCGAGACTGCTCGACGAACGGCGCATGTCGCTGGTGGTGCTCAAGCGTGCCGCGCGCGGCAGCGAGGCCTTCACGTCGGGTCACGCGCCCCGACGCGTGGCGGCGTATCCCGTCGATGAGCGCGACCCCACCGGAGCCGGCGACTGTTTCGGAGGCGCCCTGATGGCCGCGCTGGCGGCGGGCGAGCCGCTCGAGCGTGCCCTGCAGCTGGCCAGCGCCGCCGGTGCCCACGCGGTGACGCGTGTCGGTCCCATGGAGGGGTGCAGCGACCGCGCCACCCTCGACGCCCTGATTGCATCCCACGGAGGTGCCCGATGAGCGATCATCTGCTCGACCCTATCGTCACCGCCAACCGCGAAGGCAGCCGACGCGGCATCTACTCGGTGTGCTCGGCGCATCCGCTGGTGCTCGAGGCGGCGTTTCACCAGGCACTCGAGGATGGCTCGCCGCTGCTGATCGAGGCGACCTGCAACCAGGTCAATCAGGAGGGCGGCTATACCGGCCAGACGCCGGCCGATTTCCGTGACCGGGTCGCGGCGATCGCCGAGGAATGCGGGTTCGACACCGGGCGCTTGATTCTGGGCGGGGATCACCTGGGCCCCTCGCCGTGGCAGGATCAGCCCGCCGAGACGGCGATGGCCAAGGCTGAGGGACTGGTCGCGGCCTACGCCGCTGCGGGCTTCACCAAGCTGCACCTGGACGCCAGCATGCCTTGCGCCGACGATCCGGCGGCACTCGATGACGCGCAGGTCGCAGCGCGTGCCGCGCGGCTATGCCATGCCGCGGAGCAGGCCGTCGGCGATCGCTGCGGCGAGCTGCGCTACGTGATCGGCACCGAAGTGCCCACCCCGGGCGGTGCCCACGAACACCTCGACGGCGTGGCGGTGACCACCACCGACGACCTGGCACGTACTCTCGCCACTCATCGCGACGTGTTCGAGACCCAAGGGCTGGCGGATGCCTGGGCCCGGGTGCGCGGCGTGGTCGTCCAGCCAGGGGTCGAGTTCGGTCACAGCGAGGTGGTCGATTTCGTGCCGGACGAGGCGCGCGCGTTGAGCCGCGCCATCGCCGCCTGGCCGAACATCGTCTTCGAGGCGCACTCCACCGATTATCAGACGCCCGCCGCCTATGCCGAGCTGGTGGCCGGCCATTTCGCGATTCTCAAGGTCGGGCCGGCGCTGACCTTCGCGTTGCGCGAGGCGTTGTTCGCGCTCGAGGCCATCGCCACCGAGGCGCCGGGCATCGACGCACCGCCGCTCGGTGCCAGTCTCGAACAGGCGATGCGTGACGACCCCCGCTACTGGCAGGCCTATTACGAGGGCGATGCCGAACAGCAACGCTTCGCGCGTCGCTACAGCCTGAGCGATCGGATCCGTTATTACTGGACGCGGCCGGAGGTGGCGGCGAACGTCGAGGCGCTGTTCGACACGCTGAGCCGCCGACCGATGCCACCGACCCTGATCAGCCAATATCTGCCCGACGGCTATCGGGCGGTTCGCGAGGGGCGCCTGGCGGCCGAGCCTCGCGCGCTGGTGCGCCAGCACATCCAGCAGGTGCTCGCGGCCTATGCCCGGGCCTGCCTGCCCGAATCACGTTGAACGGGGGAGCGAGGCGATGCGTCAACTGCACTTCGATTTCAGCGGTAGCGTGGTGTTGATCACCGGGGCGGCCAACGGCATCGGCAAACAGCTCGCCGAGCGGTTTGCGGCAGGCGGCGCCCATCTGGTGCTGGCCGACCGCAGCGAGGCGGTCGAGGCGGTCGCCCGGGCACTCGGCGACACCCACCTGGCCGCGGTGCTCGATGTCAGCGAGGAAGATGCCGTCGAGGCGATGGTCACCCAGGCCATCGAGCGCTTCGGCCACATCGACGTGCTGGTCAACAATGCCGGCATCGGCCCGCTGGCGCCCGCCGAGTCGATGGAGGCCGCGCTCTGGGATGCCACCCAGGCGGTCAACCTGCGCGGCGTGTTCCTGTGTTGTCGCGCGGTGGGACGGCGCATGCGCGAGCGCGGCTACGGACGCATCGTCAATCTTGCCTCGCAGGCGGCCAGCGTCGGCCTGGAGGGGCACCTGGCCTACTGTGCCAGCAAGTCCGGCGTGCTGGGGCTGACGCGTACCCTGGCGCTGGAATGGGGGCCGCACGGAGTGACCGCCAACGCGGTGTCGCCGACGGTGGTCGACACCGAATTGGGACGCTACGGCTGGGCCGGGGAGAAGGGCGAGCGCATGAAGGCGCTGATTCCCACCCGGCGTTTCGCCACCCCCGACGAGATCGCCGACAGCATATTGTTCCTGGCTGCCCGCGAGTCGGCGATGATCAACGGCGCCGACCTGCGGGTGGACGGCGGTTATACCGCGTGCTGACGAGGGACGGGAGCCATGACGGACATCTCTGCCAACGCCGATGACGCGCTCATGATGACGCCGACGCTCGAGGCCATGGCCGAGCGGTTGCTGACGCATGCCTCGCCGGAGCGTCGCACCCTGGTGGCCATTGCCGGCCCGCCGGCGGCGGGCAAGTCGACGCTCACCCAGCGGCTCTGCGAGCGGCTCAATGTCCTGCAGCCGGGTGTGGCGGCCATCGTCCCCATGGACGGGTATCACTTCGACAACGCGGTGCTCGCGCCCCAGGGCCGGCTGGACATCAAGGGCGCGCCGGAAACCTTCGATGTCGCGGGGCTGCTGAGCGACCTGACACGCCTGCGTCGCGACGACGGCGCGGTGGCCGTACCGGTATTCGATCGCCCGCTCGACCTGGCACGCGCCGGCGGCCGCCTGATCCTGCCCGAGCATCGCCTGGTGCTGGTCGAAGGCAATTACCTGTTGCTGGACGCTCCGCCCTGGCGCGAGCTGCAAGCCTTGTTCGACCTGTCGGTGTTCATCGACGTGCCCGATAGCGTGCTGGTCGAGCGTCTGCTGTGCCGCTGGCGAGACATGGGGCAGGACCCGGCCGGCGCGCGGGCACGCACCCATGACAAGGACATGCTCAACGCGCGGCTGGTCAACGATCGCTCGGCGGCGCCGGACTGGCGCTGGCAATTTTACGCTGCTATTCGACACTCGCTCGGCCCCAAGGAGTCTTCCCATGACTGAACTGACCAACGCTACCCTGGCGCGTCTCGATGCCGCCGTCGCCACGCCGAGCTACGACCGCTCGCAGCTCACCCCTGGCATCGTCCATATCGGCGTGGGCGGGTTTCACCGGGCTCATCAGGCGATGTATCTCGATGCGCTGATGAATCGGGGCGAGGCGCTCGACTGGGCCATCATCGGTGTCGGCGTGATGCCCGGCGATACGCGCATGCGCGATGCCCTGGCCGCGCAGGACCATCTCTACACGCTGGTGGTCAAGCACCCCGATGGCCGCTACGAACCGCGGGTGATCGGCTCGCTCATCGATTACCTCTTCGCGCCCGACGATCCCGAGGCGGTCATCGAGGCCATGAGCGATCCCGCGATTCGCATCGTCTCCCTGACGGTCACCGAAGGGGGCTACAACATCGATCCCGCCAACGGCGAATACGATCTCGCGACCCCCGACGTGCGCCATGACCTGGCCTCGCCCCAGGCGCCACGCACCACCTTCGGGCTGGTCATCGCGGCGCTCCAGCGGCGGCGCGAACGGGGCATCGCACCGTTCACGGTGATGTCGTGCGACAACATCGAAGGCAATGGCGATGTCGCCCGCAAGATGTTCACCGCCCATGCCCGGGCGCTGGATGCCGAATTGGGCGCCTGGGTTGAAGCCGAGGTCAGCTTCCCCAACGCCATGGTCGATCGCATCACGCCGGTGACGACCCCGGCTGATTGTCAGGCGCTGGCGGAACGCTTCGGGGTGGAAGACCAGTGGCCGGTGGTCTGCGAACCGTTCACCCAATGGGTGCTCGAGGATCATTTCTCGCTCGGCCGCCCGCCCTACGAACGGGTCGGCGTGCAGATGGTCGAGGATGTCGTGCCCTATGAGCTGATGAAACTGCGCCTGCTCAACGCCAGCCATCAGGCGTTGACCTACTTCGGCTATCTCGCCGGCTACCGCTATGCCCACGAAGTGTGCCAGGACCCGCTGTTCGTCGAGTTCCTGCTCGATTACATGCGACTCGAGGCCACGCCGACCCTGTCGCCGGTACCGGGCGTCGATCTGGCCGACTACCGGCAGACGCTGATCGAGCGTTTCGCCAACCCCGAGATCAAGGACACCCTGGCACGCCTGTGTGCCGAGAGTTCCGACCGCATCCCCAAATGGTTGCTGCCGGTGATTCGCGAGCAGCTCGCGCGCGGTGGCGATATTCACCGCAGTGCCGCCGTGGTCGCCAGCTGGGCGCGTTACGCCGAGGGCGTCGACGAGCAGGGTGAGCCCATCGAGGTGGTCGATCGGCTCAAGGAGCGCTTGATGGCGGTTGCCAGCAAGAATCGCGATCACCCCACGGCATTCATCGAGCAGACCGCGCTGTTCGGCGAGCTGGCACGCGACGCGCGTTTCCGCGATGCTTACCTGCATGCGCTGCATGGCCTGCACACCGCAGGCGCGCGTGCGACACTGCACGAGGTGGTCGAGGGTCACATGGCGTCACGCGACTAGGCAGCGGATACTCGAGGTCTTGCCCCATGCGGGCCATACACTGCAGCGCAAGGAGAGAGCATGTACGTTGGCGTGGATTGTGGAACGCAAAGCACCAAGGTGGTGATCGTCGACGTCCAGCGCGCGGCGATCCTGGGCGAGGCCAGCCGCCCGCATCATCTGATGGAAGGTGACGGCGGCCGACGCGAACAGGACGTGAACGAGTGGACGCAGGCCTTGACCGAGGCGTTTCACGAGGCGGTCGCCAAGGCCGGCATCCAGGCGCGCGAGATACGCGCCATCGGCGTCTCGGGGCAGCAGCACGGCATGGTGGCCCTGGACGCCGACGGCCTTCCGTTGCACCCCGCGAAGCTGTGGTGCGATACCGAGACAGCGCTTCACAACGAGGCGTTGATCGAGCAGCTCGGTGGCCGCGAGGGCTGCCTGGACAAGCTGGGCCTGGTGCTGCAAACCGGCTACACCGCCTCGAAGGTGGCATGGCTGCGGGAGACGCATCCCGAGGCGTATCGGCGCATCGACACCTTGCTGCTGCCCCATGATTACCTCAACTTCTGGCTCACCGGCGAGCGTGTCGCCGAATGCGGCGATGCCTCGGGCACCGGCTATTTCGACACGCGAGCGCGCGAGTGGCGACTCGACGTGTTCGAGACGCTGGCGCCGGAACTCTCGCCGACGCGGGTGCTGCCTCGTCTGATCGACTCCCGCGAGCCGGTAGGCACGGTGCGTCCCGACCTGGCCCGCGAGCTGGGGCTGGCCGATGACGTACTGGTGGCCAGCGGGGGCGGCGACAACATGATGGCGGCGATCGGTACCGGCAACATCGCGCCCGGCATGGTGACCTTGAGCCTGGGCACCTCGGGGACCGTGTATGCCCATTCGGACGCCCCGGTGGAAGCGGAGGACGCCCAGGTCGCCAATTTCTGCGCCAGCCACGGTGGCTGGCTGCCGCTGATATGCACCATGAACGTCACCTCGGCGACGACCAAGGTGCGCGAGTTGCTGGGGCTCGATCTGGAAGCCTTTGGCGAGTGCGTGGCCAGGGCGCCGCTGGGTGCCGAGGGCGTGATGGCCTTGCCGTTCTTCAACGGCGAGCGCGTGCCGGCATTGCCGCATGCCTCGGCCAGTTTCGTGGGCATGACGAGTCTCAATACCACGCGGGACAATCTGTGCCGAGCGGTAGTCGAAGGGACGACGTTCGGGCTACGCTATGGGTTCGAGCGATTGGGCGATCTGGCATCCCGGGCCAGCCAAGTGCGTCTGGTCGGTGGTGGCGCCAAGAGTCCGGTATGGCGCCAGATCGTCGCCGATGTCTTGGATGTCGACGTGATCTGTCCCCGCATCACTGAAGCCGCCGCACTGGGTGGGGCGATTCAGGCCGCATGGTGCGATACCCTGTCACGCGGGACGGGCGAGTCGCTGTCGGCGCTCACCGAGCGGCTCGTCGAGGTGGATCTCGACACCCTCACCCGCCCGCGTGGCGAACCGGTGCGCCGTTATCAGGAACTTTACCAGCGTTACCGTCAGGCGCTGGCCGAACGCTACGACGTCGCGCCATGAGACGCGACCCATGACCCTTTTCGTTACAGGACATTTGCCATGACGCAACTCGAGGCTCTCAAGCAACTTTCGATGGTGGTCGCCGATACCGGCGATCTCGAGGCGATCAAGCGCTATCAGCCGCACGATGCCACGACAAATCCTTCGCTGATCCTCAAGGCCTTCGAGCTGCCCGGCTATCAAGCACTGATCGACGAGACGCTGGCGCAGGTCAAGGCCGATATCGCAGATCCCCAGGCCCGTGTCGACGAGGCGGTGGACCGTCTGTCCGTGGCCATGGGCAGCGAGATCACGCAGCTCATTCCGGGGCGCGTGTCCACGGAAGTGGCCGCCAAGCTGTCCTTCGACCGCGAGGCGAGCATCGCGAAGGCACATCGTCTCATCGAGCTTTACGAACAGCGCGGTATCGGCCGCGAGCGCGTGCTGATCAAGCTGGCATCCACCTGGGAAGGCATCCGCGCCGCCGAGCAGCTCGAGAAGGAAGGCATTCAGTGCAACCTGACGCTGCTGTTTTCCGAGGCGCAGGCACGGGCCTGCTTCGACGCCGGGGTGTATCTGATCTCGCCCTTCGTGGGCCGCGTCACCGACTGGTACAAGCAGAAGACCGGGCAGGAATACACGCCGGAAGAAGATCCGGGCGTGGTGTTCGTGCGCAAGGTCTGCGACATCGCCAGCCGCTACCGCTACGACACCGTGGTCATGGGCGCCAGCTTCCGTACCAAGGGCCAGATCCTGGGGCTGGCCGGCTGCAATCGCCTGACCATTTCGCCGGCACTGCTCGAGGAACTCGAGAGTGAGGAAGGCGACATCGAACGCAAGATCAGCGATGTCGGGGACGCCAGCGAGCGCCTCGCGCCGATCGATGAAGCCGCGTTCCGCTGGGGGCTCAATCAGGATGCCATGGCGACGGAGAAGCTCGCCGAGGGCATTCGCCGCTTCGCCGACGATCAGGCGACTCTAGAGGAGAAGCTCGCCGCGCGTCTGGGATGACGCGCCATCGCGTTGCGTGAAGACAAGAAGGCCGGCGAATGCCGGCCTTCTTGCGTTTCACGGGGGCACAATGCGGCGGATGGCCGGGCCACGGTACCGGTCCGCATCGTCGCCCAGACCGCTTGACGCTCGGTGGTCACCGCTTGGGGCCGATGCAGTAATATTGGGTTTCCAGATATTCTTCCATGCCGGCATGGGCGCCTTCGCGGCCCAGTCCCGACTGCTTCACTCCCCCGAAGGGGATGTGCGGTCCGGTGATGTCCATGGTATTCACCCCGACCATGCCGAACTCCAGATTGCGCAGGAACTTGCGGATGCGGGCATCGTCCTGGGTGTACACGTACGAGGCGAGACCGTAGATGGTGTCGTTGGCGGCGGCGATGACCTCATCGTCGTCATCGAAGGCACGGATGGCCGCCACCGGAGCGAATGCTTCCTCGACGGACACGCGCATGTCGGTCGTGAAGTCGGCCACCAGCGTGGGCATGAAAAACCGGGCGCCGGGGGCCTCACCTTGATCGCGGCCGATGACGCGTGCGCCCTTGTCCCTCGCGTCGTCGACCAGCGCCCGGGCTTTCTCGACCGCGTCGCGGTTGATCAGCGGCCCGATCTCGTTGTCTTCATCGAAGCCGTTGCCCACGTCCATGGCATTCATGCGTTCGGCGAAGCGCTGGATGAAGTCTTCATAGCGTGAGCGATGCACGTAGATCCGGTTGGCGGCGACACAATCCTGACCGCTGGTCTGGAACTTGGCCGCGATCGCCCCGTCGACGGCGGTCTCCAGGTCGACATCGTCACAGACGATGAACGGTGCGTTGCCGCCGAGCTCCATCGCCGTGCACTTCACCGTATCCGCACTCTGACGCAAGAGTTGCCGCCCCACCTGGGTGGAGCCGGTGAACGACAGGGCGCGTACGCGATCATCGGCACACACGGTGTCGGAGAAACGCTTGCCGGCGCAGGTCAGCACATTGAACTCGCCGTTCGTCAGCCCGGCGCGTTCGGCCAATACGGCCAGGGCCAGGGCACTGAAAGGGGTCTGGCTGGCAGGGTTGACCAGCGTGGTGCAGCCTGCGGCCAGGGCGGCCCCGACCTTGCGCGTGATCATCGCCAGTGGAAAGTTCCACGGCGTGATGATGGCGGCCACGCCCACCGGCTGTCGGGTCGTGCCAATCGCGAATGCCGGGTCTTCCGGCGGCAGGGTCTCGCCGGTGGCGCGGCGTGCCTCCTCGGCGAACCAGCGCAAGAAACTTGCGGCATAGTCGACCTCACCACGGGCTTCTGCAAGTGGTTTGCCCTGCTCCAGGGTCATCAGGCGGGCAAGCGCTTCGGCATGCTCGTGCATGCCTTCGTACCATGCCAGCAGTTTGTCGGCGCGCTCGACCCCCGAGGTACAGCGCCATGTCTCGAAAGCGCGCGACGCTGCGTCGATCGCTTCTTCGACATGGGGGGATTGAAGTTCCGGTACGTGACCTATCACCTGTTCGGTCGCCGGGTCGCTGACTTCCCGACGGTCGTCATCGGGGGCGCCGGTCCAGCGGCCACCGATGAAGGCTTGTTCACGCATCAATGCTTTTTCATCGCCTTCCATAGCAATACTCCCGAAAAAACGTTGGCTGACGCTCATGACGCTACGCTCCAGGACGGCACAGGCTCAAGCGCCATCATGTATGGCCATCGTTACCAGTGAATACGTCGGTAATGAATGTCGCAACCTCGTGCACGGCACTTTTCGGTGATGGTGTGTGCACGGTTCGATTGGAGGAGGCCGACATTCGCCGGCCTTGTTCGCTTGGCAGGTGGGTGACGGGGCTCAGCCTTTCCAGACCTCGGCGAGAATTTCGTACGAACGGCGGCGGTCCTCGTGGTCGTAGAAATCACCATTGATCATCAGTTCGTCGGCCTGGGTGTGCGCGAGCAGGTTCTCGAGTTCGTCCCGGATCGTCTCGGGACCACCGACGATCGCCGCGCCGAGGTTCTGGCTGACCATGGCGCGTTCCTGCGGCGACCAGTCGAGCGACTCGACAGGGGGCAGGGTGCGCGTGCTCTTGCCGCGTATCAGGTTGAGGAACTTCTGCTGCTGGGTGGTGGCCAGGTAGTGCGCATGGGCGTCGTTGTCGGCGGCAACCAGGGGGATGCCCAGCATCACGTAGGGGGCGTCCAGTACCTCGGAGGGCTGGAACGTCTGCCGATAGAGGTGGACGGCTTCCAGCATGTAGCCGGGCGCGAACTGGCCGGCGAAGGCGAACGGCAGCCCGAGCTGCGCGGCGAGCCGGGCGCTGAAGTCGCTGGAGCCCAGTAGCCAGATCGGCACGTGCGTCCCCTGGCCGGGAATCGCCTTGACTCGCTGATCGGGCAGGGCGTCGCCGAGGTAGCCGCGCAGTTCGGCCAGGCGGTCGGGAAAGTCACTGACGCCGGCACGTGGATTGCGACGCATGGCCTGCATGGTCACGCCGTCGGAACCGGGGGCACGCCCCAGGCCGAGATCGATGCGCCCGGGATAGAGCGTTTCCAGGGTGCCGAATTGCTCGGCGACCACCAGCGGCGGATGGTTCGGCAGCATGATGCCGCCGGACCCCACGCGGATGCGCTGCGTCTTGCCGGCGACATGACCGATCAGCAACGACGTGGCGGCGCTGGCGATGCCGTCGATGTTGTGATGCTCGGCCAGCCAGTAGCGATTGTAGCCCAGGGTGTCGGCGAGCTGGGCGAGATCGACCGTGCGCTCGAACGTTTCGGCGGCGGTACCGTCGCGGGTGATCGGGGCCAGATCGAGAACGGACAGGGGGATTTGCGAGAGTCGGCTCATGGGAACCTCGAGGGAGAAATGAGTGAGTCGTTAGTCGGCTCAATATTCATCCACTCTTGGGGCATGGGCGCGACAACTCAACCCCGGCCACGATTCGGTCATTCCAGCGCGTCGAGACGTTGACGGATCTGCTCGCGCCGTCCCTGATCGGCGGTTTCCCGTCTCGGCCGGGACGGGGCTTTCATGGCCTTCTCCAGCGCCTGGCGGGCCGCGGCGTCGTGGCCCTGCGCGTGCAGGAAGTCGCCCCAGAAATAGAGCGGATCGATGGCGTCGGGGTCGATGGTCAGGGCCTTTTGCAGCATGGCTCTCGCCTTGTCGTCGTCACCGAAGCCGATCGGCCAGCCGGGGACCTGATAGTAGAGCGCCCCGAGACTGGTATAGGCCGAGCCGTCGAGGGCGGTGTCGTCCAGTGCCAATGCCTTTTCCAGATCGCTCTTGGCCTCCTTGGCCAGCGACAGCGCGCCCAGTCCGCCCTTGGCGCCGGCTTCGCTGCTGCGGATGATCCCGGCCCAGATGTAGAGTTCGGCCGCATCGGGGTGGGCGTCGATCAACGCCCGGGCGCGCTGGTAGAGCTGATCGAAGCCGTCGGCGCGCCGGCGCTCCGGCGTCTGGTACTGGATCTGCGCCCAGCGGCTCTGCAGTTCGTGGACACCGCCGGCGACGGTGTCGCGCATCGCCGAAGCGGTGGGCGAGAGCATTGATGTCAGGCCGATGAGGAAGATGATGGTCGCATAGCGACGCGCGTGACGAGCCATTCGGGAAGTCGCGGACATGAGCGGTCTCCGGGAGTTGTTGCCGCGCGTCAGGCGCGGCCGGCGAAGCGTTGGATGGTGGCGAGCTGGCGCCGCAGTGCCCGGTCGACGACGCCGGGTACCACGGCATTGAGACGCACGAAGAGTCGCTCCGGCCAGCCCAGATGGCGCTCGACGGCACGCTGCTCGACCGCGCGGAGAACCGCGTCGGCGACCTGCTCCGGGCTGTCCATGGCGTTGCCCAGTTCGGCGTTGAGGGTATCGACCGTGACGTCGTTCATCGCCGTGCGGGTGGCCCGCGGAGCGACGTAGTGCACGTGGACCCGGGTGTCGGCGAGCTCGCGACGCAGGGCCTGCGAGAAACCGCGCAGTGCGGCCTTGCTGGCGCAGTAGCTGGCGTAGCCGGGGTAACCGATGGCGCCGAAGGTCGAGCCGAGATTGACGATCCATGCCTCGTCGTCGGCCTTGAGCAACGGCAGCATGGCCTGGGTGAGCTGCAGGGTGGCGGTCACGTTGAGCGCGATCATCTCGCTCACGCTCTCTGGAGGCTGGGCGTCGAACAGCCCGAAGTGATTGACTCCGGCGGCGTTGATCAGCATGTCGATGTCGAGCTCGCGGGCGGCTTCGACCAGGCGCTGGCGGGCGTCGGTATCGCACAGGTCGACGGCTCGCCACTCGGCGGGCACCGGCAGCTCGTCGGCCAGTGCCTGCAGTGCCGTCGGCTTGCGACCTGCCAGCAGCAGTCGCGCGCCCCGGCGCGCCAGGGCCAGCGCCAGGGCACGGCCGATCCCGCCGCTGGCTCCCGTGAGAAGGATGCGCCGTTCAGACCAGTGCATGGGCGAGCGCCTCCGTGGCAGGGCCTTCGCTGGTCTCCAGCCCGCGAAACATCGCCCCGTAAAGCCGGTAGACCATGTTGGCGGTGTCGATCACCGCCTGCAGGTCGCCGTCGTCGTCGAGGCGATCGATCAGGCCCTCGAAGAACGCCAGATGGCCGATATCGAGATCGCCGTGGGACTCGAGATAATGGAAGGCGTCCCCGGACAGTCCGAGGCCTTCGCGAATTGCCCCGGCGGCGCGGGTGGCCAGTGCGGTGCTGGTGCCCTCGAGAACGAAGACCATGCCGAAGAACCCCACCGGATTGTCGTGGCCGATGACGTCGCGCACGTAACGCACCATCAGCTCGGTGGCCGGCGCCGGTCGGCTGGCGGCTGCGTGGTCCGGGTCGCCGCCGGCGGCGCGAATGTCGTCGAGGATCCAGCGCTGATGGCCGTACTCCTCTTCGATGTACTCGACCAGGGCGCCGCGAAGCCATTCAAGGCGCTCGGGAAGCCGCGCACCGCATGCCATCATCAGCGGCACGGTGTGCTTGACGTGGTGGTATGCCTGGCCGAGAAAGGCCAGGTATTCGTCCCGGCTGATATGCCCGTTCAGGGCGCTCTGGATGATCGGGGTGTCGAGCAGCCAGGTGCGTGACTCGACGGTGGCCTGCTGGAGATGGCGATAGGCGCTCATGGTGTCTCCTTCGGGGAATGATGGACGGGAACGGGAGTGGCGATACTGTCGAGCGGGGCCTCGAGCCAGTCGCGATGACGGGCGGCCAGCGCATCGCGACGCAGCCGGCCATTGGCGGTGGTCAGACCCTCGGTGGCGGTGAAGGGGCCGGCACGGCGCCAGTGCGTGATGCGTGCGTAGTCGGGAAGGCGAGCATTGGCCGCGGCGACGGCATCCTCGAGCTGCGCAGCGTCGATATTGTCATGCGCCGGCACCAGCAGGGCGCGGTTGGCGGGCAGTGCCTCGCCGTGGACCCAAGCCTGGGCGATGGCCGGCTCGGCGGTGAGTTCGGCCTCGACCCAGGCGGGGTCGACGTTGCGCCCATAGGCGGTAATGAAGCGTTGATGGCGGCGCCCGGTCAGGACCAGACGTCCGTCTTCCCAGCGTCCCAGGTCACCGGTGGGCCAGAGCGTGGGGGGCGGCGCGGAATCGCCGAGATAGCCGAGCATCGTTGTGCCGGCGACATGGATCTCGCCATCCGCGTCGAGCGTCAGGCGCGCATGGGGCAGCGGTCGGCCCACACTGCCGGGGCGGTTGTCGCCGGGGCGATTGAGGGTTACCACCGAAGCGCACTCGGAGAGACCGTACCCTTCGTAGGCCGGCCAGCCGGCGTCGTGCGAGGCCTCGAGAAGGTGCGGCGAGACCCGGGCGCCGCCCACGGCGATGAAACGCGCCTCTGGAGGCGGCGAAAGGCGTGAGGTGGCGAGCAGCGCTTCCAGCAACTGCGGTACCAGGATCAGGCTGTGGGGCCGGTATGCCTCGAGCTGGCGACGGGCTCGAGCGACATCGAAACCGCTGGCGCCCTGCCAGCCGAGCGCGGCCAGCCCGGGCAGTACGCTGTGCGCACCCAGCCACAGGGGAGCGTAGAGGCCGCCGATGTTTTCCAGCAGGGTGGCCAGCGGCAGCATGGCGAGATGGCGCGTCGCACCACACCCGGCGGCGACCTCGGCCAGGCTTTCGGCGGTGCGCAGTTGCGTCTCGGCGTTCAGGCAGACGCCCTTGGGGACACCACTGGTCCCCGAGGTGAAGGTGATCTTGACGGTGCCGTCTGGCACCGGCGGTGCGCTGTCGATACGTCGGCGCCACAGCGTCGCATCCGGCCCGCGGGCAAAGCTCAGTGCCTGACCGAGCTCGGCTGGGCCGATCAGCGCGTCAAGCCCGGCGCGCTCGACGATGTGGGCCTGTTGCGATGCCGAGAAGAACCCGGGCAGCGGGACGTTGATGCTGCCGGCGAACAGCAGTGCCAGATCCCACAGCGCCCAGTCGATGCCGTTGTCCAGCGCCAGGCCGACGCGCCTGGCCCCCGCGGCACGCAGTCGGCTGGCACGGGTCTCGACTTCATCATGCAAGTCGGCGTAGGTGAGTCGGCGCTGCGCGCTCTCCAGGGCCACTCGTGACGGCCACGAGTGCGCCAGGGTCGCCAGGTGACGATAAAAGCGTTCCGTCATCATGGTCGCGTTCATCCTCGTGCCTGCGCGATGGAGGCGGACGCCCCGTCCGAGCGCATGCCCGTCCGGCGTGCCGGGGGCAGCGTCACGATGGCCTGGCTGGGCGCGCCACTGCCGAGCAGTTGCCAGGCCCGACGCAGATCACCTCCCATGACCTGCGGTGCGTGGGTGTAGTAACGGCCCCAGGCGTGACGTTGCTGGCCCAGTCGCGCCGGGTCGGCCTCGGCCAGCGGCCACGCTTCCAGGCCGAGTCTGTGAAACGCGTTGCGGACTTGTGTGGTGGCGGTAAAGGTCAGCCACTGCATCCCTTCGTCGATCAGGGTGCCGATCAGCATGATGATCAGCGGACGCAGCAGGCCGGGGCGTAGCGTGACGAGGTTGCCGACTTCTATCACTTGGTGACGTGCGATGCAGGGGACGCCCGCTACCTCGGCAAGGCGTCGCTCGATAGGGGCCTCGAGGTAGCGCTCCAGGAATAGCGATGCATGACCGGCATTGCAGAGCCCCAGTGCGGCCTGGAGCTCCTCGTCGCGCCAGAGGCCGAAAAGGCGTGGCTGGAAGTGGGTCAGGGTGGCGCCATGCTCGCGGGCATAACCATCGGCGATGAAGGCCTCCAGCGTGGTGCGCTCGGCGATATCGGCCTCGCGCCAGACGTGGGGCGGTCGCGCGACGGTGGTGAAACGGGGGCTGCGTGGTTCGTGCATCACTTTCTACCCTCGACCATGGAAGTCGAGGGTAGCGTTGCATCGCCACGCTTAACGCTTGCTTAACATCATGTACGACTTGCCGGCCGAAGGGCGTTTATGCCGTGACCTGCAGGTAGGCCCAGACGCCGAAGAGTGCCACCCCCAGCAGGCCGATGGGGCGTGCATGGCGTCGCCACAGGGACATGGCTGCGTCACCCGCCAGATGGACCAGGACGGCAAGACCGAAGTAGCGCAGACCTCGCGCCAGCAAGGCGGCGAGCATGAAAAGCAGGAACGGGTAGCCGCTCGAGCCGGCAGCGAGCATGGCGATCTGGAACGGGATGGGAATGATCCCCACGGCAAGGACCGCCATGAAGCCATCGCTTGCCATTCTGGCCTGGAAGGCCGCGTAGGCATCCTGTCCGCCGAACCACGGGATCAGCGTGCCTCCCCAGGTTTGCAGTGCCCATGAGCCCAGTGCATAGCCGACGGCGGCGGCGCACAGGTTGCCGGCCAGTGCCACGCCTGCCAGGCGCCATTTGCGCCGGGGCTGTGCAAGCATCCACGGGATCAGGATGGTCTCGATGGGGATCGGGACCAGCAGCGTCTCCAGCACCGAGGCCAGAAACAAGAGCGGGAGGGCGTGCCGGGAGTGCGAGAGTCGGTCGAGCCAAGCTGTGGCTGACGCCAGGCGTGTCGGTGGTGGCATAAGGCTTTTTAATGAAAATTAATGAGTTATCTGATTAAATATAAACGGAAGTTATGGTTGTGCTGTGTGGAGCATGCCATTGTCGTCGAATGGTCTCATGTTCTCGGCTTTGGTACTCGCATGCATTGCAGACCTGCCGAGCACGGTGATAAGAAGCCCGAAAGGCATGGAATATCGCCTTGTGGGTGACTCAAGAGGATAGCAGCATGGCCAACAATGGAAGGCAACGCGTATTTATCGTCTCCGCCTTGATCGTCGCGGTTCTCGTCGCCATCGGGGCGGCGTTTCCCGAGCGTTTCGGCAGCGCGGCGTCGTCGGCATTATCCGGCATTTCGCACTATTTCGGATGGTTCTACCTGTTTTCGGTGTTCGGGTTCGTGGTGTTCTTGCTGACGCTGGCGTGCAGCAAGTATGGCAAGATTCGGCTCGGCCCCCAGGACAGTTCGCCCTCCTACAGTTTCTTCTCGTGGGTCAGCATGCTGCTGGCGGCGGGGTTCGGCGTCGGCCTGGTGTTCTACGGCATGGCCGAGCCGATGACGCACTTCCTCGAACCGCCCTACGGTGATGTGGAAGGCGGTACCGAAGAGGCGGCACGCTATGCCATCCAATACAGCTTCTTCAACTGGGGCATTCATCAGTGGGCCGCGTTTTCCGTGGTGGGGCTGATCATTGCCTATTATCAGTTCCGCAAGGGCCAGGCGGGGCTGGTCTCCAACGTGCTTTCGAGCATGACCGCCAAGCGTCCCAAGATGCGCAAGCTGGGACCGGCGCTGGATGTCTTTGCCGTGGTCGCGACGGTGATGGGGGTGGCGACCTCCATCGGTCTGGCGGTGCTGCAGATCAACGGCGGCCTGCATGCGGTCTTCGGTGTCGAAGAGGGCATGACGTGGCAGTTCATCATCATGGGGGCGATGTTTTTGTGTTACATGGTCTCCACCTGGTCGGGGCTGGACAAGGGCATCAAGCGCCTTTCCAACCTCAACATGGCGCTGTGCTTCGCGTTGATGTTCTACGTGCTGTTCACGGGCCCCACCGTGGCCATTCTCGAGACCATCACCCTGGGGATCGGCGACTACCTGCAGAACATCGTGGGCATGAGCCTGCGGGTCGCGCCGTATAGCGACAACACCTGGGCCAGCAACTGGACGATCTTCTATTGGGCCTGGGTCATCGCCTGGTCGCCGTTCGTGGGCACCTTCGTGGCGCGCGTCTCGCGTGGGCGCACCATCAAGGAGTACGTGTTCGGCGTGTTGATCGTGCCGCCGCTGCTGGCCTGCCTGTGGATCGGGGTCTTCGGCGGCGCGGCGCTCAACATGGAGCTCACCGGCGATGTGGGACTGGCCTCGGCCACGGCAGACAACATCACGGTGGCGCTGTTCCGGATGTTCGAGCTGATGCCGTTCTCCAATGTGCTGTCGGTGGTGGCGCTGTCGCTGATCTTCATTTTTCTGGTGACCTCGGCGGACTCGGCGACCTATATCGTGTCGCAGATGACCGATGGCGGTTCGCTGAATCCGCCGCTGTTCAAGCGGGTGATCTGGGGGGTACTGATCGCGGCGATCTGTCTGACCCTGCTGATCGCCGGCGGGCTGAATGGCCTGCAATCGGCGGCCGTGCTGGCAGCGTTACCCTTCACCTTCATCCTGTACGGCATGATTGCCGTGCTGGTGAAGGAATTGCGCGCCGATCGCAAGGCGATGCTGACATCGCTTTATCATCGTCATGGGGAAACGCCGGTAGGCGCCGATGCCTTCGAGGCGGAAACGCTGGCGGAGGCCGAGCGGTACCGGCGTGCGCCGAACGTGGTCAACCGGCGCATCAATACGCGCGACGGTACCTGAGGACCGCGCTCGATAGTGGCTAATGCCCGGCCCCGGCCGGGCGTTTTGCGTCGTCCTCTGGTGGAATCGGACCACAGCCCTTATCGTTAGTCAGATCGTTCAGCACGGAGTCACGTATGCCCATGGCCAAAGCAAGCCGGCGTCAGCGCCATGGCGCCACGCGTCGTCTGGAAGCGCGCGGCGGCGGGTGGCGTTCGCGTCGCGGTTTCGATGCCTGGCTTGACCGGCTGGTGAGCGGCGCCGTGCTAACGGCGCTGCTGGTCGGCGTCCTGGCATTGCTCGTGACGCTGATATGGGGGTGATCAGGTGCGCGTCGCCGATGCCGGCGCAATGCCGAAGTAACGCGCGAAGATCCAGGTGCCGACGCCCCAGGCGCCATTGACCAGAAAGCCGATGGGGAACCCCGCAAGATTGAGACCGCGCCCCTTGAGCGGGAAGACGATGAACAGGGCCACCAGTGTCAAGGCGATACCGCCGAACACGAGGCCTTTCCACCACCCTCCGTGGCTGATGCGATAGCGCAGGAACAGCCACAGCATGACGATGCCCCACAGGCCGCCCCAGAAACTGGCCGACAGCCATTGCGGCACACCCAGCGGTGGCACCGATGTCGTGCTGTAGGGCGCGAAGGGCACGATCGCATAGGCATGCAGTAGCCCGGCCATCGGCTGGTGGAAACAGAGCACGGCGAGAAAGCCGGCGACGAAGGCGAGCGGAATCCAGCGCGGCATGGTGGCATCTCCTCGAGGATAGGGTGCATTCAGTGTCGCTCAAATTCTCGCAGTGCACCGCCACAATCGTCGCGTTGCCCGTGGCGTTCGCTACACTGGTGACGTTGCATCGACCGGGAACCCGCATGAAGCCTTCGCTTGCCACACTGGCCCTCGGTGGCGTGGTAATCGCCCTGGGCATCGCCCTGGACAAGGGGCTCTGGACGATCCCGCGTGAATGGAATCCCTTCCAACCCCTGTATCTCGAGGATCCGCTGACGCCAGTGACACAGTGGAAGCTCGGCCGCCTCGCGGAGGATCGCCAGGCATGCCTGGCCACGCTCGAGACGGCGCGACCGGGGACGCTGGCCTACACGCCGCTGGAGGATCATACCCCCGTGGCGGGGTGCCCGCTCGACAACGTGGTGCGCGTCCGGCGCGCCGGGGTCGATTTCAATGCCAGTTTCGTGGCCAGCTGCCCCCTGGCGGTGGCCTGGACGCTCTTCGAGCGACACCGCTTGCAGCCCGCCGCCCGGGACGTGTTCGGTGAGCCGGTTGCGTCGGTGCGTCACTTCGGCAGCTTCGCCTGTCGCAATATCTATCATCGCGACAACGCGCGACGCAGTCAGCATGCCACGGCGGAGGCGCTCGACGTGGCGGCCTTTCGCCTGGCAGACGGGCGGCGCATCGTCTTGCTGGACGACTGGGAGGGCGACGATTCGGCGGCCACGTTCCTGCGCCGTGTGCGCGATGGCGCCTGCGACGTCTTCGGAACCACACTGGGGCCGGACTACAACGCGGCTCATGCCAATCATTTTCATCTGGGCATGCAAGGGATGTCGCTTTGCCGCTGATCGCGGCGAAGGCGGCATGCAGGGCAGATTGGGGCGTTGCCATGTGCGCGATGGCGTATGAATGTGCCAAACTGGGTTCGATCATCTCAGCGTTACGTTTTGTCAGGAGACAGCCATGCGTATCGACGTGCAAGGCATCATCGATGGCCAGCCCATCCCGGGGCGCTTCGCGTTCGCCGTGCCCGATCCCGATCAGCACATTCGCTTCAGCGACAATCGTAACCCGGGGGTTCGCTGGCACGATGTCCCCGCCGGGACCCGCAGCCTGGTGCTGCTGGTGGTCGACACGGATGCGCCCTCGGACCCCAGCGACGTGAATCAGGAAGGGCGCAGCGTGCCTGCCGAGCTTCCCCGTAGCGACTTTTATCATTGGGTACTGATCGATATTCCTCCCGAAGTGACGGAAATCCCCGAAGGGGAGGATGCCGACGGTGTCGTGGCCAAGGGCAAGGCGCCGGGCCCAACGCCTCAGGGCGTGCGGGGCATCAACAGCTACACGGATTTCTTCATCGACGACGAACAGCTCGAAGGCATCTATGGCGGCTACGACGGCCCTTGCCCGCCGTGGAACGATAGCCTGGTGCACCGCTACTATTTCACCGTCTATGCACTGGACGTCGCCTCGCTGGAACTGCAGGGCGAGTTCACCGGCGACGAGGTTCTCGAGGCCATGCAGGGGCATGTCCTCGATCAGGCCAGCGTGATGGGCACCTATACCCTCAACCCGGCGCTTGCACGCTGAGCGCCATGACAGGATGACTCACGGAATGAGACGAATACGCGCCCTGTGTGGGCTGATGCTATGGGGCGGGCTGCTGAGCGGCTGCCAGATGTTGCCGCCGGGGGAGCCGACGCAACCCGTCGAGGTCGAAGAGGCCGGGCAGCCGGCGGCGGATGTCGTCGAGCGTCAGGTGGACTTTCCCGCCGCTGAATATGCCAAGCTGGAGAAACACGGTTCCGCGACCCTCAAGGGTCGGTTGCGTTATGCCTCATCGCAATACGGCCTGGTGGCGGGCAAGGGCGAAACCGTATCGATCGCGCCGGCCACGCGCTATTCCGCCGAAGCCGCCGAGGTCGCGCTGGCGGGCAAGCGCATCGAGCCCGCCGACCCGCGGGCGCGCGAGTATACCCATTATGCCGAGACCGACGGCCAGGGATACTTCGAGGCCACCGGCATTCCCGCCGGCGTCTTCTATGTCGCCGGCAGCGTGCGTCTGCCGGACGGTTCGCGCAGCCCGCTGATCCTGAAACAGATCGAAATCGGCAAGGGCCAGACCCGCGAGATCGACCTGCGCCGCTGACGCCACCCAGAGCGTTGCGCGATGCATGCCATGCCGACATGAAAAGGCCCTGCCGATACGGCAGGGCCTTGATGCATGTTCCACTGCCCTCGAGCGGGCACGACCCGATCACGGACGTTAGCGCGAGTGCGTGGGTGTCTTCTTGTAATGTCCGGGGACGGTGACCCGCTCGCCGTTCGGTAGATCGCGAACGTAGGTCGGAACGTAGACACGTTTGATGACACTCTTGGCTTCCGCCATGATTCGGCCTCCTGTGAGTTCGATACCTTGTACGCTACGCCGGTTGCGGATTGGAATCAATCCCATCGCCGGGGTGGCATGGTGTGTCGCGAGCGCCGGGCCGTTTGTCCGAAGCGGGCATTGAACCAGTCGTCGCCGAGCGAGGGAGTCATGAAACCATTCAAGTCGCGTGCCCTGGAGTACCTCGATGCTGCTGTTCATCATGGGTCTCTCCGGCGTGCCGCCGCTCAACTCGGGGTCAATCCCTCGGCGCTGAGCCGCCAACTGCGTGCCCTGGAAGAAGAATTGGGAACACCGTTGCTGGTGCGGACGTCGCGTGTCGCGCTGACGCCGGCAGGAGAGCTGGTGCTGCAGCATTACCGGGACCAGCGTGCCGCCGAACGCGCCACGCTTTCGCGTTTGCAGGCCTTGCAGAATCTGGAGCGCGGCGAGGTGCGCATCGCCGTGGGCGAGGGGTTCATCGCCGATCTGATCTCGGCGCCGCTGCAGAACTTCCTTGCCACCTATCCGGGGCTGGAGATCGAAGTCAGCATGGCGGGACTGACCGAGGCAATCATGCTGGTCAAGGAAGATGCCGTGGATCTGGCCCTGCTGTATGCGCCTCCCGATGATCCACACCTGGTCTCGCATATCGACAGGCGGCAACCGCTCGACCTGATCATGCCGGCCGAGCATCCCCTGGCGCGTTCACCGACACCGCTGCCGCTTGCGGATATTGCCGATCATCCGCTGGCGTTGATCGACGGCCACACCGGCATGGGCCAACTGGTCGATATGGCGCTTTATGCGGCACATCTGTCCTACCGGCCGAGGATGAAGACCAATTCGGTATCGGTTCTCAAGAATTTTGTGCGTTCGGGCTTGGGCGTGACGTTCATGCCGGAGCTCACGGTGCTCGAAGAGATCCATGAGGGCAGTATCGTGGCGCGCGAGGTCGATGCCAGCGTGCTGCGTGATGCCAGGGCGCGAATCGTCACCCGGGCGGAACGGCCGTTGACGATAGCGGCTCAGGCCTTCATCAAGCACTTGCGCCGCAGCATGCGCTTTTTCAGCGCCGATGCGCCGCGGGTTCTGGACACGCAGACGTTGCCTTGAAAGCAACGCTCAATCGCTTGAAAGGTCAACAACGCAACGGCTAGCGTTGGCATGTCGTCGTGGTTCGACACCGATCCCTCTCGATTCTGCATAACAACAAGGAGACATCCATGCGTATCCTCACCCCGCGCAACGTCCTGCTGGCCGCCGTCACGACCGGCATGATGGCCACCGTGAGCCTGGCCAATGCGGCGACCACCCTCAATCTGAGCTACAACGGTCCTCCCGATACCGACAAGAATGCCGTGCACCTCTTTGCCAGCAACCTCAAGCGACTGGTAGAGGAGAAGACCGATGGCGACATTCAGCTCAAGCTTTATCCCAACTCCATGCTTGGCGAAGAGCAGGAACGCATGGAGCAGGTCATCAATTCCCCGAGCTTGAACATCGCATCGTTCGCCGGCCTGTCGCCGATCGTGCCGGAGATTTATGTCAGCGCGATTCCCTTCTTGTTCGAGGACTATGAAGCCGCCCACCAGTTCTTCGACGAGGGCGATTACTGGAACAAGGTCGAGGATACCCTCGAGGAGCGTACCGGCGCCGAGCTGCTCGGTGTCATCGAGGAGGGCGGCTTCCTCGACTTCACCAACTCGAAGCGTCCCATCAGCAGTCCGGAGGATTTCGAGGGCCTGCGCTTTCGTGCCATGGACCCCAGCCAGGTAGCGCTTTACGAGGCCTTTGGTGCCTCCGGCACGCCGATCCCCTGGACCGATACCTACATGGCGCTCAAGACCAACGTCGCCGATGGCCAGATGAACCCGCCGATGTACATCATCATGGGCAGCCTCTACGAGGTGCAGAAGTATCTGACACTGGCCAATGTGCAGTATTCGGACCAGTTCTTGATTGCCAACGGCGAATGGTACGACGACCTTTCCGAAGAAAACCGCCAAGCGATCGAGGCGGCTGTCCAGGAAGCCAGCGAGCTCAACCGGGAAGATGTCGAGAAGCGGGTCGACGAGCGCATCCAGTTCCTGGCCGACCAGGGCATGGAAGTCATCGAGCCCACCGAGGAAGAGCTTGCCGCCTTCCGCGAGAAGGGGCAGCCGGCCTATATCGAGTGGCTGACGGACGAGCAGGGCATTGACCGGGCATGGATCGAAATGGCCCTCGAAGATGCTGGGCAGAGTGACCTGCTCGCCAACTGACGTTTTCTTCCTTCACTTCCTTGAGGCGCGTGTCGCGATCGGCAGGTAGTCGGTCGCGACACGCGGGAACATCATGTATCGAGATACCTTGCTGAGACTATTGGGGCGGGTGACCACGGCGCTTGGTGGTCTGGCCCTGCTCGTGACCCTGGTCGATATCCTCTACGGTGTCGTGACCCGCTATGTCGTCGGCCAGGCGCCGATCTGGAGCGATGAACTGGCCCGCTACTGCCTGATCGCGTCGGCGCTGCTGATTGCAGGAAACGTCTGGGTGCGTGGCGAGCACATGCGCGTGTCGCTGCTCGAACGCCACCTGGGACATCGTTCGCGTCGGATACTGTTGGGCTACCAGTGGTTGTTGACCCTGTCGCTGGCGTTGGCGATGACCTGGTGGAGTTGGCAATACGCCTTGTCGGTCAGCTACTTCACCTCGCAGGGGCTGGGCATCAGCCGCAGCATTCCCATGATGGCCATGCCGCTGGGCTTCGGTCTGCTTGCCTTGCAGGTGCTGCTCCATGGACCGCGCGCGCTGCCCCGGCCCGGTGTCGATGACGCCGGGCCGACCGAGGAGGCGGCATCATGATGGTTGCCACGATGTTCGCCGCCTTGCTGGTCAATACCCTGCTGGGGGTGCCTCTGTTCTTGACCTTGACCGCGACGGCGCTGGTGGGCTTTGTGTTCGTGGATCCTGGAATGATCGCGCGCATGATGCCGCAGCAGTTCTTCGGTGGGCTCAACAGCTTTTCGCTGATGGCCATCCCCTTGTTCATTCTCGCCGGCAACCTGATGAATGCCGTTGGCATGACAGAGCGGCTGATGCGTGTCGCGCGTCTCCTCGTCGGCCATCTGCGCGGTGGCATCGGCCACGTCAACGTGGTCGGCAGCGTGTTCATGTCCGGCGTCAATGGCTCGGCCGCGGCCGATGCCTCGGCACTGGGGTCATTGCTGGTCCCGGCGATGACCCGTGAGGGGTATTCCACTGCCTTCGCCGCCGGGCTGACCGCCGGCAGCTCATTGATCGGGCCGATCATTCCGCCGAGCATCTTCATGATTCTCTACAGCGCGCAGACCAATACGTCGGTGGGGCAGCTGTTTCTGGGCGGCGTCGTGCCGGGGCTGCTATTGGCGCTGGCGTTCATGGCCATGAATGCCATTCACGCCCGGCGTGCCGGCCTCGAGCGTCGCACCACGCTACCCGCGAGGAGTGAGGTGTTCGCGGCAGTGCGGGGCGCGCTGCCGGCGCTGGTGGCGCCTTTCATCATCGTCGCCGGCATCGTGCTGGGCTTCGTCACGCCCACCGAGTCCGGGGCGCTGACCGTGCTTTACGTGGCGCTGTGTGGCCTGGCGTTGGGCGAACTGCGTCCGCTGGCCTTCTGGCGGGCACTGGTCGAGACCACGCGCCTGGCTGCGGCGATCTTCATGATCATCGGCATCTCTTCTGTCATCAGTTGGGAACTGGCCTATGCCCAGGCGCCGGAGCGTTTCGCCGGCTTGCTCGAGCCCTTCATTGCATCACCGGTCATCGTGCTGTTGATGCTCAGTGCCATCACGTTCGTCACCGGCATGTTCATGGAAGAGGTGTCGGCATTGATGCTGCTCTCGCCGGTCTTCACGCCGGTGGCGCTGGCTGCCGGTATCGATCCGGTGGCGTTGGGGATCATCATCACGCTGAATATCACCATTGCCTTGATCACTCCACCGATGGGGGCCTGCCTGTTCATAGCGGCAGCAGTCAGCCGACTGGATATCACCGTATTGTTCCGCACCATCTGGCCGTTCATTCTGACGGCGGTGGCGGTTCTGCTGGTGCTGATCACTTTCCCCGGATTGATTACCTGGCTCCCGAATACTCTTGGCTGACTTCATCTTGGAAACGAACTGCTTGCTGGAAACGAACCGCGTGAACGTGACTGATTCGACGCTCCGTCCCATTGATCCCATCGCCGAGCCGCCGTGGGAGACGATCGCAGCCATTCCCATCGCCGACGAGGGCGGGGCGCTGCACCCGGTCAGCCTCGCCGCGCCGATGCTGCGCACCTTGCCCCTCTACCATGCCCTGGGGGTCCCCGGGGCGGTGCCCGAATGCTGGGCGCGGGAGGCCGTCTATCGGCGGCTTCTCGAGGTGGCGCGGCACTTGCCGGACGGCCTGGGGCTGGTAGTGCTGGATGCCTGGCGACCTTACGTCGTGCAGCGCCACCTCTACGACACCCTGCTGGAAATGGTGGAAACACGCTATGCGGATCTCGACGAGTCGGATCGACGAGCGATGACCCGGGCCTTCGTGTCGCCGCCCAGCGAGCGGGTGGATCGTCCGAGCCCGCACCTCACCGGCGGCGCGGTGGACGTGGCGCTGTGCGATGCCGATGGGCTGCTGCTGGACATGGGATCTGCCTTCGACGAGGCGCGGGCGGCATCGCATACCGTGCATTTCGAGCATCACGCCGGTGACGCCGACACGCGCACCTATCGTGATCGGCGGCGGATTCTCTATCACGCCATGGTCGATGCCGGCTTCGCCAACCTGCCCAGCGAGTGGTGGCACTACAGCTACGGCGACCAGATGTGGGCCTGGTACCGCGGCGAATCCTGCGCGCTGTTCGGCCCCAGCGGCCCCGATAGCCTGGAGGCGCGCTGGCGGCGTTCGCTGGGGCAGGACGCCTAGCGGACTGGCGGGATGCCCAGAGACGTCAGAGCGGCATCCAGAGAACTCCGCTCGCGTTCGGCATAGAGCGTCAGCTCGTCGGTAACCGGCGCGCCCAGTGCCTCCTCGAAGGCTTCGCGGTTGGCGTGACCGGCATAGGCCTCGCTGCCGTCACCGCCGAGGTTCGATTGAAAGATGCCGGCCGCGCTGACCGGCAGGAAATCCTCGTAGGTGATCGGCCGGGCCGTGATCAGCCCCTGCTCGATCAACCGCTCGACCTCGGTCTCGGCGATCGCGCCGGCCTCGTGTCCCGCCTCGGTCGTCCGGTATTCGAAGAAGGCCAGGCCCTGACGGCGCAGTTCGGCCTCGGTATCCGGAAAATCGGCGAAGACCTCGGCCAGCACGCGCTGGTGCGCCTCGTTGCTCAGGCCGGCGGTGCGTCGGCGCGACTCGCCGAGCAGCCGGTCGTAGAGGGCGCGTCCCTTGGCCGTCAGCGCCACGCCGCGCTGTTCGATCTCGCCGAAGCGTGCGGTGTGGGTGCCCTGGCGATCGCCGGCGAAGCGGATCGGCTCCTCCAGGGCCTTGAAGCTGGTCTGGCGCAGCAGGATCGGGCAGGCGCGACGCGGGGGACCTTCGATGACTTCCTTGGGGTTCATCCCCGCCGCCGGCATCCGCCGCTGGACCTCGTCGATGTCCAGGGTGCGCGGCGTCAGGTGATTGATGTGCGGCCCGCGGAAGCAGACCACGTCGGCGATCAGCCGGTGCTCGGCATGCAGCGCCTCGTAGGTGTCCAGATCCACCGTGGCGTCTCGGTGCCAGCGAAAGGTCTCCAGCGCCTCTTCCACGAAGCGCTCGGCCTGCTCGTCGCTCAGTCCCCCCTGTGTTTCATTGAGCGCGATCAGCTCGCGTGCGCCGGTTGTGAAGATGTCGCGCGCGGCAAGAATGCCGGCGGCACGCTCGCGCAGTTCGGGACTCTCGATCAGTTCCAGGCGCAGCAGAGACGTGAAGACACGGAAGGGATTGCGCGCCAGGGCCTCGTCGTCGATGGGGCGGAAGGCGGTGGAATGTACCGGCACGCCGGCTTCGGAGAGATCGTAGTAGCCCACCGGGACCATGCCCATCACCGCGAACAACCGGCGCAGCATGGCGAGCTCCTCGGCGCTGCCGACACGAATGGCACCGTGCCGCTCGACGCCGAGACGATTCAGTTCGTCGTGGGTCGCGAGTCGCTCGGCCAGCTCGGGGTCGCGCTCGAGGGTCTCGCGGTTCACCTCCGCCACCAGCTCGAGCAGGGTTTCGTACTGTGGCACCTCGGTCTGATACATGGCCGACATGGCCTTGGAAAAACGGTCACGAATCTCGTGATGGGAAACGAGGGTTGTCATCGGGTATGCCTCTCGGTGTCGGTCAACATGAGTTCGGCTGGGGCGTCAGCCGCTTCAGAGCTCTCTCGAGCCTCGCCAGCCCTTCGTTCAGCACCTCGAACTCGGCGGTCAGTGGGGGCAGCAGGCGCAGCACATTGCGCCGCCGTCCGCTGGGCATCAGTAGCAGGCCTTCTTCGCGCGCAGCGGCGAGCAGGGCCGCTAGATGCTCGGCGCCGGAGGCCTGGGGCGTATCCTCGAAGACGATGCCGCGCATGGCCCCCACACCGGTGATCTCTCCGAGCATCGGATAACGGCCCGAAGATCGCCAGTCGCGGTACGCCGCCAGGACCGCTGCTTCCTGACGCTCGCTCCAGTCGGCCAGACATTCCTCGCGCATTACGTTCATCACCGCCAGAGCCGCGGCGCAGGCGACGGCATTGCCCGAATAGGTGCCGCCCAGGCCGCCTTTCGGCGGAGCGTCCATGAGTTCCGCCTTGCCGGCCACCGCTGCCAGCGGCAGCCCGGCCGCCATGCTCTTGCCCATCAGCAGCAGGTCGGGTTCGCCCCCCAGGTGGGAAAAGGCGAAACGCCGGCCGGTACGCCCGAAGCCGGACTGGATCTCGTCGAAGATCAACACGATCCCCCGGGCCTCGCACAACGCCCGCAGGCGCGCGGCGAAATCGGCGCACAGCAGGCGAAAGCCGCCCTCGCCCTGGACCGGCTCGACGATGATGCAGGCAACCTCATCGGCGGGTATCTCGACCTCGAACAACCGCGCCAGGGCGGCCATGGCGGTGTCGGCATCGATGTCACTGTCGCGGCTCGGGAAGGGCAGATGATGCACCGGGCCGGGCAAGGCACCGAGGCGGTTCTTGTAGGGCTTGACCTTGCCGTTGAGATTCAACGCCGCCAGCGTGCGGCCATGGAAACCGTCGTCGAAGGCGATTACGCCCTGACGTCCGGTGGCGGCGCGAGCGATCTTGAGAGCGTTCTCGGTGGCTTCGGCACCGCTGTTGGTGAGCATGCAGGACAACGGGTACGACACCGGCACGAAGGCATCCAGGGCCCGAGCCACCGCGAGGTAGCCACGATGCGGCAGGGCATTGAAGGCGGAGTGCATCAGGGTGTCGACTTGCGCCTTGACCGCTTCGGTCACGGCGGGATGGCCATGCCCCAGGTTGAGCACGCCGATACCGCCGACGAAGTCGACGTAATGCTTGCCCTGTTCGTCCCAGACCTCGGCGTTGCGGCCTCGTTCGATGCAGATGGGGTGCACGATGCCGAGCGAGTCACTGATGTGCGGGAGATCCATGTCCTCGTCCTGTGGGAGCGTATGACCATGATGAGAACAGAGCCGCGTTCCGGGCTTCAAACGAAAAAAAGCGCGCTATTCATTCCTTGTCGTCATGCATTATGCTGAAATCCGAAGGCATCGACGATCTGGCGGCCGGTCGACCGGTGTCTCGCCCTTCAGGCATGACCCACGAGAATCCATGAAACCGGAGTCCTGGCATGACGGCACGTCACCTGCCTTCGACCATCACCATGCAGTGCTTCGAGGCGGCTGCGCGGCACATGAGCTTCACCCGGGCCGCCGACGAGCTGAGCATCACCCAGAGCGCGGTCAGCAAGCAGGTGGCACAACTCGAGGCGTACCTGCAGCACAAGTTGTTCCGGCGCGTGCGCCGCACCCTGATACTGACGCCGGAGGGGTCGCTGTATCTCACCGAGGTGCGCAAGATTTTGGCCCAGATCGAGATGTCGGCGAATACCATCATGACGTACAGCGGTCAGGGCGAGGTGCTGCGGGTGGCCTGCCTGCCGACCTTCGGGGCCCGCTGGCTGGCCCGCCAGCTGCCCGACTTCCTGGACGCCAACCCGCACATCGACCTGAGCGTTCGCGACCACGTCGAGGCCTTCGACCTGGACCAGGAGGACATCGACGTGGCGATCTTCCACGGCCATGGCAGCTGGCCGAACCTGGAGTGCCACAAGCTGTTCGACGAGGAGGTGGTCGCGGTCGGCGCACCGGATTACCTGGCCAGACGGCAGCCGACGAGTGCCGCCGACCTCACCGAGTGCCGCCTGCTGCACCTCTCCACGCGCCCGGATGCCTGGCACCGCTGGTTCGCCGACCAGGGCATCACCACCGAGCGCAGTTATCACGGCACACGTTTCGAGACCTTCCAGATGCTGATCCGCACGGCGATGAGCGGCGGCGGGCTCGCCCTGGTGCCGCGTTTCTTCGTCGACGCCGAGCTGGCCGAGGGCCGACTGTCCCTGGCCTGGCCGCACGTCCTCAAGGGACCCGACGCCTACTACCTGGTGCACCCCGAACACCTCGGTGAACTCTCCCGGGTGCGCCGCTTCGTCGCCCATGTGCTGGCGTGTGCCGAGGATGATACGCCGGCCGGCACATCACGTTAGGGAAACACTGATTTATTGCTGCGCTCGATATCCTGGCCGCCGGCGGTACTCAACATCCTCATTTACTGCCAGTAAACTGCGGTGTCTCCGTTCCGGCGGCGCCCAGCCTTTCATCGCTCGCGACATAAATCAGCGCTTCCCCCAGGTCTCGCCGGGACCATCTCGATGCTCGAGTATCCAGTCGATAAAGCCTCTTACCTTGGCGACCTCTCCCTTGTGTTCGGGGTAGGCCAGGTAATAGGCATCCCGGCTGGTCAGGCCGAACGTCCAGGGAATCGTCAGCAGGCCGGCCTGTAACTCCTCCTCGGCCAGGAAACGCGGTACCAGGGCCACGCCGCAGCCGGCCCGGGCCGCACGCAGGGCCATGTAGAAGGTATCGAAACGCGGCCCGTGATAGCTGTGCTCGGTATAACAGTCCTGTGCCTCGAACCAGTCGTGCCAGGCCTCGGGCCGGGTCGCGTTCTGCAGGAGCACCAGCCGTGTCAATGCCAGCGGCTCCTGGATGCCGCCGTCAGGCAAGGCGGAAGGCGCACAGACCGGCACCGTCTCCTCGTCGAGCAACCGGATGCATTCGGCCCGCGGCCAGGCGCCGTGGCCGAAGAAGAAGGCGACGTCGACGCGCTCCTCCTCCAGGTCGAAGGGCTCAGAGCGGTTGGCGATGTTCAGGTAGACCCGTGGATGCCGGAAGCGAAAGCCATTGAGTCGCGGAACCAGCCAGCGCGCTCCGAAGGTCGGCAGGGTGGTGACATTGAGCACTTCGCTCTGGCCGCCGTAGGACTGCATGTAGCGCGTGGACATCTCCACCTGCGCCAAAATCTTCCGCACCTCGGTGAGGTAAAGCGAACCCTCGGGGGTGACCTGGAGCCGCTTGCGTACCCGCCGGAACAGCGGATGCTCGAGCACCGACTCGAGCTGCGCCACCTGCTTGCTGACCGCGCTCTGGGTCAGGTTCAGCTCGTCGGCGGCCCGGGTGAAACTCATGTGCCGCACCGAGGCCTCGAAACACTGCATGGCGGTCAGGCTGGGCAGGTGTGGACGGCTCATGCATCTCTCCTCTTCATGAATCGCTGCTTGTCATGAGCGGCGGCGCGTCGTGGGCTTTCTTTTTTATCTCGAGGGTCATGACCCGAAAAAAAGGAATGACCTCCGTATAAAACGTCGTTTGAAGGGCGTCAAGCGCCGCACCAATACTGGTTTCGTTTTCTGCATCCTGAAACGAAAAGTAGGAGGAAGAATGATCGAATCCCTCATGCATCGCCTCGGCGTCTCCGAGAGCGCTTACCGCCAGGGCGACTTCACGGTCACGTCGCCCACCGATGGCAGCGAGCTCGGTCGGATCCGTCTCGAGGGCGCCGATGCCGTCGAGGCCCGCGTGCTGCGTGCCCAGCACGCCTTCGAGCAGTGGCGCCGGGTGCCCGCGCCTCGCCGCGGCGAGCTGGTTCGGCTGTTCGGCGAGCAACTGCGCCGTCACAAGGAGGATCTCGGCGCCCTGGTCACGCTGGAGTGCGGCAAGATCTATCAGGAAGGCCTCGGTGAAGTGCAGGAGATGATCGACATCTGCGACCTTGCCGTTGGTCAGTCGCGCCAGCTCTACGGCCTGACCATCGCCTCCGAGCGTCCCGGGCATCACATGCGCGAAAGCTGGCATCCGCTGGGCCCGATCGGCCTGATCACCGCCTTCAACTTTCCGGTGGCGCCCTGGGCCTGGAATGCCGCCCTCGCACTGGTTTGCGGCAACAGCCTGCTGTGGAAGCCCTCCGAGAAGACGCCGCTCACCGCCCTGGCCTGTCAGTCGCTGCTGGAACGTGCCATGGCCGACTTCGGCGACGAAGCGCCCGAAGGCCTCAGCCAGGTGATCCCGGGAGACCGCGAGGCCGGCGAACGCCTGGCCGACGACCCGCGCGTGCCGCTGATCAGCGCCACCGGCAGCACCCGCATGGGCCGCGAGGTCGCGCCTCGGGTCGCCGCTCGTTTCGGTCGCAGCATCCTCGAACTGGGCGGCAACAACGGCATGATCCTCGCACCCAGCGCCGATCTCGACATGGCGGTTCGCGCCATCCTGTTCTCCGCCGTGGGCACGGCCGGGCAGCGCTGCACGACCCTGCGTCGCCTGATCGTCCATGAGTCGATCCGCGACGAAGTCGTCGAGCGCGTGAAGAAGGCCTATGCCGGCGTGACCATCGGCGACCCCATGGAAGGCAGCCTGGTCGGTCCGCTCATCGATGCCCAGGCCTTCGACCAGATGCAGTCCGTGCTCGACCAGGCGCGCCAGCAGGGCGCCAGGGTCTTTGGCGGCGAACGCCAGCTCGCCGAGCAGTATCCCGACGCCTACTACGTGACCCCGGCCATCGTCGAGGTCGATCAGCAGGACGCCCTGGTCAAGAACGAGACCTTTGCCCCGATCCTCTATGTGATGAGCTACCGCGACTTCGACGAGGCCATGGCCCTGCACAATGACGTTCCCCAGGGGCTGTCGTCGTGCATCTTCACCAGCGACGTGCGCGAATCCGAAGCCTTCATTTCTGATGTCGGCAGCGACTGCGGCATCGCCAACGTCAACATCGGGCCGAGCGGTGCGGAGATCGGCGGTGCCTTCGGTGGCGAGAAGGAGACCGGCGGCGGTCGCGAGTCCGGCTCCGACGTCTGGAAGAGCTACATGCGTCGCCAGACCAACACCGTCAACTACTCCCGCGAGCTGCCACTGGCTCAGGGCATCAAGTTCGATTGATCACAGGCGCCGTCCCGATGCGGGGCGGCGCCTCGTTGCATGAGCGTGCTCGAAACCTCGACGCATGGTCGGGTCTGGGAGCGTTCGACCATCCAGGCAGAACGTGTCATGGAGTCCAAAGATGACAACAACAATTTCTCGAGAACAATGGGGTAGTCGCTTCGGCTACCTGATGGCCGTCGTCGGCGCCATGGTGGGGGCCGGCAATATCTGGCGCATGCCCTACGTGACGGGAGAGAACGGCGGGGGCGCCTTCCTGATCGCCTACTTCCTGCTGCTCTACCTGATCGCGGTACCCGGCCTGATGGGCGAGACCAGTCTCGGTCGCCATACTCGGCAGGGATTGATCGGCACCTTCCGCAAGCTCTACGGCAACAACCGCCTTGTCGGCCTCGGGCTGGTGATCCTGATCTTCAACATCGTGCTGATGTCCTACTACTCGTCGATCGTCGGCTGGTCGATCTACTATGCCTTTCATGCCGTGATCGGCACCTTCACCCAGACCGACTTCGACACCGCCGCCCTGTGGCAGGCCTTCAGCGGGAACACCGCCCTGAACGTCGGCATGCACAGCGTCGCCATGCTGCTGGTCACCGGCATCCTGCTGTTTGGCATCAAGGGCGGTATCGAGCGTCTGGCCAAATGGATGATGCCGATCCTGACCATTGCCCTGATCGCCATCGCCATTCGGGGCGTGACGCTGCCGGGCGCCATGGCCGGTCTGGAGTTCAGCTTCTCCCCCAACTGGGCCTACCTGGCACGAGGCGAAACCTGGCTGGCGGCCCTGGGACAGGCGCTATTTTCCACCGGGCTCGGCTGGGGCATCGCCCTGACCTATGGCAGCTACCTCGGCCGCAACGATGACATCCCCCTCGGTGGCGGCATCTTCACGGCAATCGGCAACACCAGCTTCGGCCTGCTCGCCATCTTCGCCGTCTTTCCCATCGTCTTTGCCTTCGGCATCTCGCCCAGCTCCGGCGCCGAACTGGCGTTCGTGGCCCTGGCCAATGCCTTCGGCAGCATGACGGGCGGTTATCTCTGGGCCCTGCTGTTCTTCATGGGCTTCTTCTTCGCCAACCTGACCACCGCCATCGCCATCACCGAGGTCGGCGTCACCACCTACCGGGAGGAGCGCAACACGAGTCGCACCAAGGCCGTGCTGACCATCTGCGGCATCATCTGGCTGCTGGGCATCCCCAGCGCCATGAACGCCAATATCCTCGGCTACCTGGATTTCGTGGTCGGCAACTGGGGACTGCCGCTGGCGACCTTCATCATCATGATCGCCATCGGCTGGAAGTTCGATGCCCGTCGGCTGCGCGTGCTGAGCCTCAACCGGGGCGCTGATGTTTATGTGCCGCGCATCTGGGAGCTCGTGGTGCGCTACCAGATCCCTGCCATCATGCTCGGTATCATGGCCTACTTCCTCTATACCAACCTCGGTCAGACGCCATGGAAGACGATCAGCGGCCTGGCCCTCCTGACCCTGATGATCCCGCTGTGCATGTGGATCATGAAGCGTCGCCATGACACCCCCCATGTCGCCACGTCCACCGGAGATCAGTCATCATGAGCCTGTCCGCCATCATCGTCATGCTCGCGTCCATCGTGGCCCTGTGGGGCGTAGCCGGCTATGCCCTGATCGTCTCGATGCGCCATGAAGAACGTAAATTGTCCCTGCTTCACTCTCAGGGCGATTTCGAACCTTATTCGCCACGCGCCTTCCGGGATCTCGAGCACTGGTTGACGCAGC
Source organism: Chromohalobacter sp. (assembly GCF_039830575.1). Classification (NCBI taxonomy): domain Bacteria; kingdom Pseudomonadati; phylum Pseudomonadota; class Gammaproteobacteria; order Oceanospirillales; family Halomonadaceae; genus Chromohalobacter; species Chromohalobacter sp. The sequence continues at coordinate 187,796 of NZ_JBDOOX010000006.1, forward strand.
ATCCCGACAGCGAACACGCTCCGGAAATCCGGGAATGGCAGGATCGGCAGCGCCAGTCCCTGCAGCGCAACCCGCGACGCTTCTACGACTGGTCGAGCGACGACGACCCCGGGGAGGCAGCATGAAATCGGCCTGTATCTGGACGTCCACCTCCCCCGAATGCCAGCGGGAGTATCCCCGCCTGGAGGGCGATAGCAGGGCCGATGTCGTCGTCATCGGAGGCGGCATCACCGGGCTCAGTACCGCTCTGCACCTCGCCGAGGCCGGTGTCTCGGTGCTGCTGCTGGAGGCGGGCGACATACCCAGCGGCGGCTCCGGGCGCAGTGTCGGCCTGGTCAACGCGGGGATGTGGATCCCGCCGGACGATATCCTGGAGGCCCTGGGGCCGGAAAACGGCGAGCGCGCCAACGAGGTGCTTGGCCGTGCGCCTGCCCAGGTCTTCGCGCTCATCGACCGGCATGACATCGACTGCCAGGATACCCGGACCGGCACCCTGCACCTCGCGCACAACAGCAAGGGCGCCGAGGAGCTGGTGCGCCGCTTCGAGCAGTTCTCGCGGCGCGGCGCACCGGTCGAGTTGCTCGAAGGGGACGAGTGTCGGCGACGTGTCGGCACCCACCGCATCCAGCGAGCCTTGCTCGACCGGCGGGCCGGCACCCTCAACCCGACAGCCTATACTCGAGGACTCGCCCGGGCGGCTCATGCCGCAGGCGCCAGCCTGCACACTCACAGCGCTGCCGAGGGGATTCGGCGCGACGGTGACGCCTGGCGGGTCGACACGCCGCAGGGCAGCGTCCGAGCTCCGCGACTGGTGATCGCCACCAATGCCTACACCGAAGGGCACTGGAATCAGGTGCGCGAGCACTTCTTCCGCGGGCACTTTTATCAGGTTGCTTCCCCGCCGCTCTCCGACGAGCTTGCCGGCGACATTCTGCCTGAACGCCAGGGAGCCTGGGATACCCGCACGGTGCTCAGCAGCCTGAGGCGCGATGCCGAGGGCCGATTGATTCTCGGCAGTCTGGGCTGCGGCGACAGCAAGCCGGCGTCGTTCCTGCGCTGCTGGGCCGATCGGGTGCAGCGCCATTATTTTCCGCAACTGGGACGGGTGGACTGGGAGTGTACCTGGACAGGGCAGGTCGGCTTCACGCCGGACCACACCCTGCGGCTTTTTGAGCCGGCACCCGGCATCCTGGCCGCGGCCGGTTACAACGGTCGCGGCATCACCACCGGCACGGTGGTCGGCCAGGGCTTCGCCCATTACCTGAACACTGGCGATGACAGCCTGTTGCCTCTGCCGCTATGCACGCCTCGGCCGATACGTGCGAAACCGTTGTGGAGTTCCGGTTACGAAGGCGGGTTCACGCTCTACCATGCCGGGCAGTGCCTGCGCGTGCTTATATGAGGATGGGCTGCGCCGGCTGGCCCGTCGTGGCGTCGTGCTAGTGCCTGCCGCCGGCGCTTCCGGCGGCAGGCGCCACGGCTTTCAATCAGCGCTCACTTCGGCGGTTCGACGTGGCCGCCGAAACCGAAGCGCATGGCGGAGAGCAGCCGGTTGGCGTAGGTGCTGTCCTTGCGCGAGTTGAAACGCGCGAACAGGGCGTTGGCCAGTACCGGGGTGGCGACGCCTTGCTCGACGGCGGCGTCGATGGTCCAGCGTCCCTCGCCGCTGTCGGCGACGGCGCCGGAGTAATGATCGAGCTTGGGGTCGCCGGTCAGTGCCTGGGCGGTGAGGTCGAGCAGCCAGGACGAGACCACGCTGCCGCGACGCCAGACTTCGGCCACGTCGGCGAGGTTGAGGTCGAAGCGCTCGTCTTCCGGCAGGTCCGGCGACGACTTGCTCTGCATCAGCTCGAAGCCCTCGGCGTAGGCCTGCATCAGGCCGTACTCGATCCCGTTGTGCACCATTTTCACGTAATGCCCGGCGCCCACCGGCCCGGCATGGATGTAGCCGCGCTCGGCGCTGTCGTGCGGCGCGTTGCGGCCGTGGGTGCGTTCCAGGTTGCCGTAACCGGGGGCCAGGGTATCGAACAGCGGATCGAGGTGCTCGAAGACATCGCGTTCGGCGCCGACCATCATGCAGTAGCCGCGCTCGAGGCCCCAGACGCCGCCCGAGGTGCCCACGTCCGCGTAATGGATGCCCTTGGTGGCCAGGGCCTTGGCGCGGCGGATGTCGTCCTTGTAGAAGGTATTGCCGCCGTCGATGATGATGTCGCCTGGCGCCAACCGTTCGGCGAGGGCCTGGATCGTTTCCTCGGTGGGGTCGCCGGCGGGCAGCATGACCCATACCACGCGTGGCGCTGCCAGCTTGTCGATCAAGTCGATCAGCGAGTCTGCCTGAGTGGCGCCATCCTCGATCAATGCCGAGGCGATGGATTGATCGCGGTCGTAGGCGACGACCTCGTGATCGCCACGCATCAAGCGCCGGGCGATATTGCCGCCCATACGGCCGAGTCCGATGATACCGAGTTGCATGTTCTTACCTTTCGAGGTGATCTGGGTAGGGAAGTCGGAACGGCGGCAAGCCTACCGCTAGCGAAGGCATGACGCAAAGCGGGCCATGCCGTCCGGCATGGCCCGCGGCGCACGTTCAGGCGGCGCCTCAGTCCCAGCTCAGTGCGCCGCCGACCTGGTATTCGGTGACGCGGGTTTCGAAGAAGTTCTTTTCCTTGCGCAGGTCGATGATCTCGCTCATCCACGGGAACGGGTTCTCCGCGCCGGGATACTGTTCCTTCAAGCCGATCTGCGCCAGGCGGCGGTTGCAGATGAAGTGCAGGTACTCCTCCATGATCGCCGCGTTCATGCCGAGTACGCCGCGCGGCATGGAATCGCGCGCATAGGCGATTTCCAGCTCGGTGCCCTCGATGATCATCTGCGTGACCTCGTCCTGGAATTCCGGCGTCCAGAGGTGCGGGTTCTCGATCTTGATCTGATTGATCATGTCGACGCCGAAGTTCAGGTGCATGGACTCGTCGCGCAGGATGTACTGGAACTGCTCGGCGACGCCGGTCATCTTGTTGCGCCGACCCATGGAGAGAATCTGGCTGAAGCCGCAGTAGAAGAAGATGCCTTCGGTCACGCAGTAGAAGGCGATCAGGTTGCGCAGCAGCTCCTGGTCGGTCTCCGGGGTGCCGGTGTGGAAGTCCGGACGCGCCAGCGACTGGGTGTGCTTGAGGCTCCACGCCGACTTGGCGGCGACCGAGGGCACTTCGCGATACATGTTGAAGACTTCGCCTTCGTCCATGCCCAGCGATTCCACGCAGTACTGGTAGGCGTGGGTGTGGATGGCTTCCTCGAACGCCTGGCGCAGCAGGTACTGGCGGCACTCGGGATTGGTGATCAGGCGATAAAGCGCCAGCACCAGGTTGTTGGCGACCAGCGAGTCGGCGGTCGAGAAGTATCCCAGGCTGCGCTCGACGATGCGGCGCTCGTCTTCGGTCAGGCCGTCATTGCTTTTCCACAGCGCAATGTCGGCGTTCATGTTCACTTCCTGCGGCATCCAGTGATTGGCGCTGCCATCCAGGTATTTCTGCCAGGCCCATTCATACTTGAAGGGCACCAACTGGTTGAGGTCGGCGCGGGCGTTGATCATCTGCTTGTCGTCGACCTCGATGCGTGCCGCGCCCATTTCCAGCTCTTCCAGGCCGGCGGCGACGTCGAGTTCGTCCAGTGCCTTGCGCGCCCGTGTCAGGCGATCTTCATCGGCAACCTGATAACGGGAAGCGCTTTCGCGCACTTGCTCGGGGGCCGGCGCCTCGGGCGTGGCCTGCGGTGTCGGCTTGGCAGCCGGCGCGGGCTTTTGCGCCTCGGCGGCGGCGCTCTCGTCATCAACCGTGTCTTCGTGGAATTCGTCCCAGTTCAGCATGTGTCCGTCCCGTTCTCTCGCTGGCGGCGTCATGCGCTGACGCCGGTGGCTAGACTGTGTGCGCTACGAGCTACGAGCTACGAGCTACGAGCGGTTTGTGGCTCGCGACTCGAAGCCCGTAGCCGGCGCGAAGCGCCTATTGGCAAGCCTCGCAGCCCAGTTCGTCGATGTCGCCTGCCGAGGGCGCGCGTGAGCCGCTGCCGCTCTTGCCGGTCAGGAAGTCATCGATGCCGCGTGCCTCGCCGCTGGCGTCGCTCGCCGCCGGGCTGGGGCTGGGCGAGGGAGCAGCCGCGGGTTGCGGGCTGGCGGTGCCGCCGGTATTGCCCACGGCATTGAGCTTGCCGCGATCGACGGTGGACTTCTCCACCGAAGTGGCGCCCAGCGCACGCAGGTAATAGGTGGTCTTGAGACCGCGGAACCAGGCCATGCGGTAGGTGACATCGAGCTTCTTGCCCGAGACGCCGGCGATGTAGAGGTTCAGCGACTGGGCCTGATCGATCCACTTCTGGCGCCGCGCGGCGGCTTCCACCAGCCACTTGGGCTCGACCTCGAAGGCGCTGGCATAGCGTGCCTTGAGATCGTCCGGAATCCGGTCGATGGGCTGCACGCTGCCATCGTAGTACTTGAGATCGTTGATCATGACCTCGTCCCACAGGCCGCGGGCCTTCAGGTCATTGACCATGTAGGCGTTGACCACGGTGAACTCGCCCGACAGGTTCGACTTGACGAACAGGTTCTGGTAGGTCGGCTCGATGGACTGGGTGACGCCGCAGATATTGGAGATCGTCGCGGTCGGGGCGATCGCCATGACGTTGGAATTGCGCATGCCCTGGCGGGTGACCTTGTCGCGCAGACGCGCCCAGTCCTGGGTGGTGGACGTGTCCACCTCGATGTAATCGGCACCGCGTTCCTCGGCCAGCTTGGCGATGGAGTCGATGGGCAGCACGCCCTTGCTCCACAGCGAGCCCTCGAAGCTCTGATAGCGCCCGCGCTCGGTGGCCAGGTCGCTGGAGGCTTCGATGGCGTGGTAGCTGATCAGCTCCATCGAGGTGTCGGCAAACGTCACCGCGTCGTCGCTGGCATAGGCAATGCCCAGCTGGTACAGGGCATCCTGGAAGCCCATCAGGCCCAGGCCCACGGGGCGATGCTTGAAGTTGGAGTTCCTGGCCTGCGGCACCGCGTAATAATTGATGTCGATGACGTTGTCGAGCATGCGCACGGCCGTCTTCACGGTCTTCTTCAGCTTGTCGCCGTCGAGCCGTCCGTCGACGATGTGTTGCGCCAGGTTGACCGAGCCCAGATTACACACGGCGATTTCGTCCGCCGAGGTATTCAGCGTGATCTCCGTGCACAGGTTGGAGCTATGCACCACGCCGGCATGGTTCTGCGGGCTGCGCAGGTTGCAGGGATCCTTGAAGGTGATCCACGGATGGCCGGTCTCGAACAGCATGGACAGCATCTTGCGCCACAGGTCCTTGGCCTTGACCCGCTTGAAGAGCTTCAGCTGTCCGTTGCGGGTCATCTCCTCGTACTCGGCGTAGCGCTTTTCGAAGGCGGCGCCATACAGGTCGTGCAGGTCCGGGCAGGTGGACGGCGAGAACAGCGTCCACTCCTCATCGTCGAAGACACGCTTCATGAACAGGTCGGGCACCCAGTTGGCGGTGTTCATGTCGTGGGTGCGGCGGCGATCGTCGCCGGTGTTCTTGCGCAGCTCGAGGAATTCCTCGACGTCCAGGTGCCAGGTCTCGAGGTAGGCGCACACCGCGCCCTTGCGCTTGCCGCCCTGATTGACGGCGACGGCGGTGTCGTTGACCACCTTGAGGAACGGCACGACGCCCTGCGACTTGCCGTTGGTGCCCTTGATGTAGGAGCCCAGTGCGCGTACCGGCGTCCAGTCGTTGCCCAGGCCGCCGGCCCACTTGGAGAGCAGGGCGTTGTCGCGGATCGCGCTGTAGATGCCGTCCAGCTGATCCGGCACGGTGGTCAGATAGCAGCTCGAAAGCTGACTGCGCTGGGTGCCCGCATTGAACAGCGTGGGCGTGGAAGCCATGTAGTCGAAGCTGGAGAGCAGTTCGTAGAACTCGATGGCCCGCGCTTCGGGATCGTCCTCGTTGAGCGCCAGCCCCATGGCGACGCGCATGAACATGACCTGCGGCAACTCGTACCGGACGTCGTCGTGGTGCAGGAAGTAACGGTCGTAGAGCGTCTGCAGGCCCAGGTAGGTGAACTGATTGTCGCGCGTATGGTCCAGCGCCGCGCCGAGGCGGTCGAGATCGAACTCGCGAAGGCGTTCGTCGAGCTGCTCGAACTCGATGCCCTTGTCGATATACGCCTTGAAGGCGGGGGCGTACAGTGTGGCCATCTCCTGGTAGGTCGCCTCGTCGGCGATGCCCAGGAAGGACAGCGCCTCGCGGCGCAGGTTGTCCTGCAGCAGGCGTGCGGTCGCGTAGGTGTAGTTGGGTTCCTTTTCGACCAGCGTGCGCGCGGTCATCATCAGCGCGGTGGCCACGCCGTCGATGGGGACGCCGTCGTAGAGGTTCTTCAACGAGGCATCGACGATCTTTTGCGGCTCGACGTTGGCAAGGCCTTCGCAGGCATCGGCCACCAGGGTCTCGACCCGGCCCAGATCGAGGGGACGCACGGTGCCGTCGGCCTGGGTGACGTTGAGGCTGGGGTGCGGTTTGGCGATATCGGCGCCCTGGGGCTGGCGAGCGCGAGCATGCTCCTCGCGATACAGCACATAGGCACGGGCGACCTTCTGCTCGCCGGCGCGCATCAGTGCCAGCTCCACCTGGTCCTGGATGTCCTCGATATGCAGCGTGCCGCCGTCGGGCATGCGCCGCAGGAAGGTGTCGACGATGCTCTGGGTAGCCTCGCTGACGAATTCACGGATGCGCGACGATGCAGCGGCGTTGTCGCCTTCGGTGGCGATGAACGCCTTGGTGATCGCCACCGAGATCTTGCTGCCGTCGAAGGCCGCGACTTCACCCCCACGCTTGATGACGCGCAGTCGTTGCGGCGCGGTGATGTCCACTGACGCCTTGCCAGGGGAAATAGAGGTATCCATGACGCCTTCCTGTCGTTACGGGTCCGGGTAAGAGCTGCCGTTCGATGTCCGTATCTCGAGAAATCCCGTGATAACGTGACGATCGCCGATTTCGTCGCTTTTAGCGGCATTTTCATGCCACGAAAGTACCAATCGGGGCGAGCACGAGAAATACGAGCGTCCCTATATATGGGGGCCGTCTGTGTGATGAGCACAAGATAGAGCCGTTTTTCGGGGGTCGCAAGTGGATAAGTTGTGGATAGTCTGTGGCTCTCCTGGGGGCTGTTCTTGCGCTTCGTCAAGTTTTTCGTAACCCGCTGGCACGGGACGATTTTTCAAGATGCGTATCTATCTCTATGATGCTCGACATCTAGTCGAGAGTGATTTCGGGTATCATTGTCCGCTATCCGCTATGGTAGGGAGTGGCGACATTCAACCCCCGTCATGTCGCTCATTCCGGCCAAGCCGGAATAGCGTGCAGACAGACAAGAAAGGCGCGCTAGACAATAAAAAAGAGGCGAAAGGAACTCGCACGACAAGGCCGAAGGTAGGCAGGGCTTCATGGCACCAATGCAAAGGGATGGATGACAGCTTGGACAGCAGCAAACATCACGATCACGTCCTGATCATAGAGGACGACGAGCGGCTGGCGCACTTGACGCGCGAATATCTCGAGGCCAACGAGTTCCGGGTCGACCTGGAATACGACGGCGCGCGTGCCGTCGAACGCATCCTCGATGAACAGCCGGACATAGTGATTCTCGACCTCATGCTACCCGGTGAGGATGGCCTTTCCATCTGCCGCCGGGTACGCGGCCATTACGCCGGCCCTATCCTCATGTTGACCGCGCGTACCGATGACATGGACCAGGTCCTGGGGCTCGAAATGGGGGCGGACGACTACGTGCCCAAACCCGTTCAGCCGCGTGTCCTGCTGGCGCGCATGCGAGCCTTGCTGCGGCGCGCCGATACACTGGATGCAGCCAGCGGGGCCACACGACTGACCTTCGGCAATCTGCTCATCGATAGCGCCACCCGCGAAGCATGGCTCGACGACGAGCGCATCGACCTGACCAGCGCCGAGTTCGATCTGTTGTGGCTGCTGGCCGACAATGCGGGACGCGTGCTGACCCGGGAGGAAATCTTCTCGCAGTTGCGGGGGATCAAGTACGACGGTCAGGATCGTTCGATCGACGTGCGCGTATCGCGAATCCGGCCCAAGATCGGCGACGATCCCAATCATCCGCACCGGATCAAGACCGTGCGCAGCAAGGGCTATCTTTTCGTCAGGGATAGCTGACGTTGATCCGGCGCACGCTGTCGGATAGCACCTTCCTGCGTGTGTATGCGCTATTGCTGCTCGCGCTGGTGCTGACCTTCGGGCTGGCCCTGCTCGGCTATCTCGTGGTCGATCAAGTGCGCCAGGAGAACTACCGTGAACGCCTCGCCAGCGGGCCGATGCAGGTGCTCGCGCAACTCGCCGCCGAGCAGCCGGCCGCGGAACGCGACGAGTGGCTGGCGTCGATGTCGTCGACCCTGGGCGTGCCCATGACACTGCGACCCATGAACGGTGTCGCGTTGAGCTATTTCGAGCGTTCTCGCCTCGATGAGGGGCGCCCCCTGATCGAGCGTCACGACTCGGCCTGGTCGGCATTGCGCCGCCTGCCGGACACGGACTGGCTGTTGGAAGTGCGTGTCGGGGCGCTCAAGGAGATGCAGTTGCGGGGCGCCACCGAGGCGTTGCGGACCTGGCTCAGCGGGGTCTCGGAAGACGAGAGTGCCGCGCGCCTGGCGCGGCTCAAGCGTGCCTTCAAGATTCCCCTGGGGGTGGCGCCGGAGCCACCGTCGGGGGTCGACCCCATTCAACAGGCGCGGCTCGAGGGAGGCGAAGTCGTCGTGCGTCTCGAGCCGGGGCTCGGGGTGCTCTACGTGCATGCGCGTCTGGGATCGGACCGCTGGCTGACGATCGGGCCGATTCCTTCCTTCGAACCGATGCCGGTATCGCTGGCGCTCGCCTTGCTGGGGATCGTGCTGCTGGTGCTGGCCGGCACCATCTATCTCGTGGTGCGCGGCGTGGAGGGACGCGTGGAGCGTCTGGAGCGGGCGGCGACACGCATCGCCGGGGGCCACCTGGATACCCGCGTCAAGGTGGAGAGCAGCGACTTCTTGGGGCGCCTGGGCATGGCGTTCAACGGCATGGCCGCCCAGGTGCAGTCGTTGCTGCGCACCCAGCAGGAAATGATTCGCGCCGTGTCCCATGAGCTGCGTACCCCGGTGGCGCGAATTCGCTTCGCCGTGCAGATGGTCGAGGACATGACTGACGAGCCGGTGGTGCGCCGCCAGCTGCAGGATATCGACGGCGATATCGAGGAGCTCGATCAACTGGTCGACGAGATCCTGACGTACGCCCGTCTGGGCAGCGACAGTGCCCAGGGCATCCAGCTCGCCACTGAAACCACCGATTGCCGGGCCATGGCACGTCGCGTGGTCGAGACGCTGGCGCCGCTGCATCCGCACCTGACGCTGGAAGTGCTGGATGGCGAGGACGTCGACGTCGAGGCCGACCCGCGCTATCTGCAGCGTGCGCTTTCCAACCTGGTGGCCAACGCGTGCCGGCATGCGGAAGCGCGTGTCTGGGTGCGGGTGATGCGCGACCCCCGTGCGGTTCGTCTGGATGTCGAAGACGACGGCGCCGGGGTGCCCGAAGCCGATCGTCTGCTGATCTTCAAGCCTTTCGCGCGGCTCGACGACAGCCGCACGCGGCGCTCCGGAGGCTACGGGCTGGGGCTGTCCATCGTGCAGAAAATCATGATCTGGCACGGCGGTAGCGTGGTGGTCGAGCGCAGCACGGAACTCGGCGGCGCGCGCTTCAGTCTGCTGCTGTCCACCGCCGGAGTGGCCCAGCACGAGCGGCGCCAGGGCAAGGCCAGGCCGTCGCACGGTGGCGAGGCCTGATGCCCGGGGCGATGCCTACGCCGGCTTGATGCCCGCGAGGACGGCGAAGGACGTTTCCCTCGCGGTGCGCAGAAAATCCTCCATCCACGGGGCGTCGCGGCTTTCTTCGCGGATCGCCGCGAACAACGTGCTCCACACCCCCTGCTCGCCGAGATGCAGGGCGCGTACATAGCCGCGCTCCAGGTATTCGGTGAGCGCCCAGTTGGGCAGCGCGCAGACGCCACGCCCGCTGGCCACCAGCTGCATCATCATGATCGTCAACTCGGCGGTGCGCACCTCGGCCGGCGTGAAGCCCGCGGGCGTCAGAAACTGCGTGAAGACATCCAGGCGCGTGTGTTCCACCGGGTAGGTGATCAGCGTTTCGCGTGCCAGTTCCTCGGGAGTCACCCAGTCGCGCCGTGCCAGCGGGTGCTGCTTGCCCACGGCCAGCAGGCCTTCGTAACGGAACAACGGCTCGTAATGAATGCCGGCCAGCGGCTGGGGGTCGGCGGTGATGACCAGGTCCAGCGACTCCCGCGCCAGCGAGGGCAGTGCATCGAAGCTGTAGCCGCTGGGAATGTCGACCTCGACTTCCGGCCAATGGTCGCGGAAATGATCGATGGTCGGCATCAACCACTGAAAGCAGCTATGGCACTCGATGGCCATGTGCAGCCGGCCCTGTTCATGACCGGCCAGGCGTGCCAGGTCGCGTTCGGCCATGCGGATCTGCGGCAGGATCTGTTCCGCCAGCGCGAGCAGGCGTTCCCCGGCACGCGTGAAGGTGACCGGGCGTGTCTTGCGTAGAAACAAGGGGCTGCCCAGGCGCTCCTCGAGATCCTTGATCTGGTGCGACAGCGCTGACTGCGTGAGATGCACCCGTTCGGCGGCTTCGACGAGCGAGCCGGCGTCGCGTAGGGCGATTAGGGTGCGGAGGTGGCGAAGCTCGAGCATGTTGTATGAGTGCCGTTCATTTTGATGATTAGTTAATTTAGTTTGATTCACTCAGTGTCGCCAGCGAGACTGCTGCCAGCGCGTCACGGCACCGCGACGCCGTGATACAGAAAGTCACTTATTGCTGAAAGTCACTCATTCTAGCCGGATACCGCAAGGGGAAACACGATGGCGCTGGCACACATTCTTGGCTATCCGCGCATTGGCGCGAATCGCGAACTCAAAAAGGCCGTCGAGGCTTACTGGAAGGGAGATATCGACCAGGCCGAGCTGGAACGTCGTGGCCAGGCGTTGCGGGCCGAGCACTGGCAGGCCAGCCGCGATGCGGGACTCGATTTCGTGACCGTCGGCGATTTCGCCTTCTACGACCAGGTGCTGAACGTCAGCGCGATGCTCGGCGCGGTGCCGCCGCGCTTCGGCGCCATCGACGGCGATGTCGACCTGGATACGACATTTCGCATGGCGCGTGGCCGCGCGCCGAGCGGCACCCCCGCCGCCGCCTGCGAAATGACCAAGTACTTCGATACCAATTATCACTACCTGGTGCCCGAGCTGCATGCCGGCCAGCGCTTTCGGGTGGCGTCCACGCGCTTGTTCGACGAGGTCGCCGAGGCCCAGGCCGCGGGGCATCCGGTCAAGGTGGCCCTGCTGGGGCCGGTGAGCTGGTTGTGGCTGGGCAAGGAAAAGAGTGCCGGGCTCGACCGCCTGACGCTGCTCGACGACGTGTTGTCGGTCTATGGGGAAATCCTCGAGCGTCTCGCCGCGCAAGGTGTCGAATGGGTGCAGCTCGACGAGCCGGCGCTGGTGCAGGATCTGCCCCGCGATTGGCGCCAGGCGTTCGAGTCCGCCTACAACAAGCTGCAATCCGCCCCGGTCAAGCTGTTGCTGGCGACCTACTTCGGGGCGCTGGGCGACAACCTGGGCCTTGCCGCAGGGCTGCCGGTAGCCGGCCTGCATATCGACACGGTGCGGGCGCCCGAGCAACTCGACGCCGTGCTCGATCGCCTGCCCACCTACAAGGTGCTGTCCCTTGGCGCCATCGACGGGCGCAACATCTGGCGCGCCGATCTGGCAGCGCTGCGTGAGCGTCTGCAGGTAGCCCGGGCGCGTCTCGGCGAGCGCCTGTGGATCTCCGCCTCCTGCTCGTTGCTGCATGTGCCGGTGGACCTCGACGCGGAAACCGACCTCGATGCCGAGCTCAAGAGCTGGCTGGCCTTCGCGCGGCAAAAGCTCGACGAGATCGTCACGCTGGCGCATCTGCTCGACGGTCGCGCCACGCCGGAAGACACCGCGCGACTGGAAGCTGCGACGGCGGCGCTGGACGCACGCCGTCAATCGCCGCGCATCCACAAGCCGGCCGTGGGCGAGCGTCTGGCGGCGGTGTCCGCCGACGATGCCGAGCGTGCAAGCCCCTACGCGACGCGTGCCAAGGCGCAGCATCGCCACCTGGACCTGCCACTGTTTCCGACCACCACGATCGGCTCCTTTCCGCAGACCCAGGACATCCGGGCCGCACGACGCGCCTTCAAGAGCGGCGAGCTGAGCCGCGATGACTACGAGGCCCGCATGCGCGACGAAATCGCCCATGCCGTCGAACGCCAGGAAGCGCTGGCCATCGACGTGCCCGTGCACGGCGAGCCGGAACGTAACGATATGGTCGAGTACTTCGGCGAGCTGCTGGACGGCTTTGCCTTCACGCGTTTCGGCTGGGTGCAGAGTTACGGCTCGCGCTGCGTGAAGCCGCCGGTGATCTTCGGCGATGTGAGCCGTCCCGGGCCGATGACGGTGCGCTGGAGCGAATACGCGCAATCGCTGACCGACAAGCCCATGAAGGGCATGCTCACCGGCCCGGTGACCATCCTGCAGTGGTCCTTCGTCCGCGATGACCAGCCGCGCGATGCCACCTGTCGGCAGATTGCCCTGTCCCTCCGGGACGAAGTCGCCGATCTCGAGGCGGCAGGCATCAAGATCATCCAGATCGACGAGCCGGCACTGCGTGAAGGCCTGCCGCTGCGGCAGGGTGAGTGGCAGGAGTATCTCGACTGGGCAGTGAAAAGCTTCAAGCTGAGCGCGGCGGTGGCCCGTGACGAGACGCAGATCCACACGCACATGTGCTACTCGGAATTCAACGACATCATCGCGGCGATCGCGGCCCTGGATGCCGACGTCATCACCATCGAGACGTCGCGTTCCGACATGGAACTGCTCGATGCCTTTCAGGATTTCGCGTATCCCAACGAGATCGGCCCGGGGGTGTATGACATCCATTCGCCGAACATTCCCGAGGTGGAATGGATGGTGAGCCTGATGGAAAAGGCCGCCGAGAAAATCCCGGCCGAGCGGCTTTGGGTGAACCCGGACTGTGGCCTGAAAACACGCGGGTGGGCCGAAGTCGAGCCGGCGCTGGCCAACATGGTGGAGGCCGCACGGGAGTTGCGTCGCCGTTACGGCTGAGGTCGTCCGACGACGTCCTGCACGCGCCGCCGGGGCATCCCCCGGCGGCGTTTGCGTTTCTTGCGGCAGTGACGTTTCTCACGGCGAACGGGCTGTTATGCTATCGGCCGTCTTTGATTGAACGATATCGCATGGAGCATGCTCTCGATGCATGGGCATGCGCCATCCAGCAAGGAGAAGCTGAATGTTTCCCAGCGTGTCTCGACGTGCACGGCACGTCCTGTCGGGTGTGATGTGCGCGGCCGTATTGAGCGGTTGCGCGAGTTCCACAGAGCCGCCACGCGTGAGCGACGCCTCGGGAGAAGAGTTCACGCCACCGCCGCGTCTCGATGACGTGGCGGACAAGGCCGACGATGCCCCCACGTCGCCGTTGCTGCCGAGCGCCTTCTTCGCCGATGGCGCGGAGGCGTTCGTCTCCTGGCGCTGCACGCCGGCTCAGGACCTGATCTCGGCGGCGCCCAAGGGGCATCTGCGGCTATGGTCCGGCCAGGGCTACTACGAACTGGCGCGCACCGTCGTCGCCGAGGGCGAACGCTATGAGAAGGGCACGTTGTCGTTCGTGGAGCACGACGGGCAGGCGCATGTCGAAAGCGATAACGGCCAGCTCGCGTGCCAGCGCGACGCGCGTCGCGAGTCGACGACCCGGAAGGCGGCGCCGGGCGTGATCTTTCAGGCACGCGGCAACGAGCCTGGCTGGCTGCTCGAACTCGATCGCGAGACGTCCCGGATGACGCTCACCACGGATTACGGCGAGCACGTGCGAACCTTGCCTTATCATGTCGCCCGGCTGGATAACGGGCATCAAGCGGCCATGACGCTGCGCGCGCATGACGATGGCACTCCCATCACCGTCCGGCTGCGGGCACGGGCATGTTTCGACAACATGAGCGGCAAGCCCTACCCGGTGCAGGTGAGCGTCGAGCAGGGCGATCAAACGCTGGTGGGCTGTGGCCAGGGCGTGGAGCGAAGAGACTGAATCTCGGCGTCAGGTGAACTTGCGAAAGAAATGAGTCTTGTCGAACAACTCATCCAACCGCTCATAGCGATCACGAGCGTCGGGCCAGCGTTGCTCCTGGACCGAGGCGATCATGGTTTCCAGCAGCATCATGGTCGCTACGTTGGAATCCCAGCCCGAGGGGATTTCCACCCGGCAGTGAAAGGTCAAATCGGCGAGCGTCGAGATGGGGGAGCCCCACTGATCGGTGAATAGCACGATTTGCGCACCGCGCTTTTGGACTATTTCCGTCAGGCGCAGCAGGTTGGTCTCGTACCGCCGGACGTCGAAGATCAGCAAGGTGTCCCCGGGCTCCATGTCCAGCACGTAATGCGGCCAGGTGCCCGAGGATGAGGTCATATGGGTTACCCCGGGGCGCACCGCCTGGAAATGCGTGAAGGCATAATCGGCCAGCGCCTGGGTGATGCGCCCACCGACAATGTAAAGACGCTTCTCGGTATTGGCCAACTGGCGGGTCGCTTGATCGAACCGTTCGGTATCGATATGAGCGAAGGTCTGCTGCAGGTTGTTCGTGACCGCCTGGGAGAACCGGTTGAGCAGATGCTCCTGGGGGGCCTCGGATGACCAGTTGTCACGCCTCTTGGTGGGCCCGACGCCCTTTGCTTCCAGCTCGCTCAGCAGTGCCTTGTGGAATTCCGGGTAGCCCTTGAATCCCAGCTTCTTGACCATCCGCGCCACGGTGGGAGACGACACCCCCACGTTGCTCGCCACGATAGTGATCGAGGCGAGACCCGCCGCGGGATAGTTATCGAGTAGTGCATTGGCAAACTTGCGTTCCGCTTGCGTCAACGCCGAGTAGTGCTCTCGGATCAGTTCACGCACGGTCGAGGCGGCATTGGTGGTCGCCATCACATTCTCCTCCCGAGTCGTTCTGCGCGGATGCTGACCGTGACATTTCAGCGTTTTCATGGTCTTTGAAAAAATATTGACACGTGGTCTTGGCGACGTCTATATCTTTACATAGTCGCGGAGAAATCATGATGTCCAGCGAATTAGAACAATTATCCCAGAACGTCGAGATTCTCTATCGGTATGCCAAGGGCCCGGCTCTCCTGCTGTGCGAGCACGCGTCGTACCATATTCCCGAGTGCTACCACGGACTGGGACTGGACCCCGCCCACCGCCGCAGTCACGCCGCCTGGGATCCTGGCGCACGCGATGTGGCCATTGCGCTGTCGGGATTGCTCAATGCTCCGCTGGTGGCAAGTCGTGTCTCGCGGCTGGTCTACGACTGCAATCGTCCTCCCGAGGCGGCCAGCGCAATGCCGGAGCGCTCCGAGATCGTCGAGGTGCCGGGTAACCGCGGGCTGACGTCAGCGCAGAGAGCCGCTCGGGTCGAGGCCGTCTACGAGCCGTTTTGCAAGGCTGTGACTCAGGTGCTGGCACAGCGCAAGGCTCACGATATCCCTACCGTGCTGATCACGGTTCACAGTTTCACGCCTACCTTTCATGGCCGGGTGCGTAAGGTCGAGATCGGCATTCTGCATGATGCCGATCGCCGTCTGGCCGATGCGATGCTGGCGAACGCCCATCGTCTGGCCCATCGACGCATTCAGCGCAACGCGCCCTACGGGCCGCAGGACGGCGTCACCCATTCGCTGGTGCGCCACGGTATCGACAATGGCCTGGCGAACGTGATGATCGAGATTCGCAACGACCTGCTGGCCACGCCGGAAGATGCTCATTCCATGGCCCGGGAGTTGATGCAGCTGATTCAGCCGGCGCTGACCGCTCTGGGCGTCGAGCTTGCTCATGGCGGGGGTAGGCATGATGCCTAGAGTCATTCTCGGTTACATCAGCGCGATCGATGCGATGAACCGTTTCATCGGGCGGATCGCGATGTATCTGATCTTCGTGCTGATCGCGGTGCTGCTGTGGTCCTCGGTCTCCAAGGTGTTTCTGACACCCACGATGTGGACGCTGGAGACCGCACAATTCGTCATGGTGGCGTATTTCGTGCTGGGCGGACCCTACTCGATTCAAATGGGCTCGAATGTGCGCATGGATCTTTTCTACGGCGACTGGAGCCCGAAGACCAAGGCGTGGGTCGATGCCTTCACGGTCTTCTTCCTGATCTTTTACCTCGGTGTCCTGCTTTATGGCGGGTTGGTATCGACGGCCTATTCTCTCGGCTACTTCGGTAACGAGCCGTTCGACTTCCTCTTGAGCCTCGTTGGCACTTTCTTCACGGAAGGGACCGCGGCGGCCGGTGACAAGCTCGGTTTTCTGGAACGTAGCCCGACGGCCTGGAGACCCTGGCTGTGGCCCATCAAGGTCGTGCTCTGTCTCGGTGTGCTGCTGATGATCCTTCAATCTCTTGCCGAATTTTTCCGGGATGTCGGCCGTCTGCGCGGGGTGCTCGACTGATGTCATATGAAATGATCGCCATCGTGATGTTCAGCTCGATGATGCTGATGCTGCTCACCGGACAACGTGTTTTCGGCGCCATCGGCTTCGTCGGCGCCCTGGCGGGGGTCCTGCTGTGGGGAACCGGTGGAGTGGACATTCCGTTCTCGTCCGCGATGAAGCTGATGAAATGGTACCCGCTGCTGACCCTGCCAATGTTCATCTTCATGGGGTACGTGCTCTCGGAAAGCCGTATCGCCGATGACCTCTATCGGATGTTTCATGTCTGGATGGGGCCGATCAAAGGCGGCCTGGCCATTGGCACGATCGGGCTGATGGTGTTGATCTCGGCCATGAACGGGCTGTCGGTGGCCGGTATGGCGATCGGCGCCACCATCGCCCTGCCCGAACTGCTCCGGCGCGGGTACGACAAGATCATGGTCACCGGCGTCATCCAGGCGGGGTCCAGTCTCGGCATCCTGGTGCCGCCTTCGGTGGTGCTGGTGCTGTACGCCATGATCGCGCGCCAGCCCGTAGGACAGTTATGGCTAGCCGGCGTGCTACCGGGGCTGATGATGGCGACGCTCTTCATCATCTATATCTATGTGCGCTGCCGCTTTCAGCCAAGCCTGGGCCCCGTTCTTCCCGCCGAGGAACGGAACGTGTCGCTGGCCGAGAAACTGCGCCTGCTGAGGGCGGGGCTGCTGCCCCTGGTGATCTTTGCGGTGATGATGGTGCCCTTCGTCAAGGGCTGGACATCCTTAGTCGAAAGTTCGGCGGTCGGCGCGATGGCCGCGCTGCTGGCGGCTATCCTCAAGGGACGAATGACGCGCCAGGTCTTCGAGGTATCGGTGCGCAAGACGCTGGCCATTTCCTGCATGTTCATGTGGATCATCCTGGCAGCCTTGGCCTTCGGGGCCATATTCGACGGCCTGGGGGCGGTGAAGGCCATCGAGGGCCTGTTTACCGAGCGTCTGGGGCTCTCGCCCTGGACGATTCTGATCCTCATGCAGCTCAGCTTCATCGTCATGGGGACCTTCCTCGACGATACCGCCATGCTGGTGATCGTGGCGCCACTTTACGTGCCGTTGGTCGAGGCGCTGGGATTCGATCTGATCTGGTATGGCGTTCTCTACACGATCACGACGCAGATCGCCTACATGACGCCGCCATTCGGATACAACCTTTTCCTGATGCGTGCCATGGCGCCCCCGGAGATCGGGCTGCGTGACATCTATTTATCCATTCTCCCCTTCGTGGCGGTGATGATGGCAGCCTTGAGTCTGGTCATGGTCTTTCCGCAGATCGCCCTTTGGCTTCCAGGCTACATTTATGGGAGTTGACAGCAGCGTGACCGAGCAACGATAGCCCTGACAAGGGCCATGTCCATTCGATAGTGACACCAGGAGAGCTACAAAAATGACAACAAGACGCAAATTTCTGATCAATGCCGCAGCCGGTGCAGCCATCATGCCGCTGGCCTCGAGGGTCATGGCCCAGTCATCCTCCGAGCCGACCATCAAGTGGCGCATGCAGACCTATGCCGGGGCCGCCCTGGCCGAGCATGTGGCCAAGCCTGCCATCGACCTGTTCAACCGGATCGCCGGGAATCGCATGCAGATCGAGCTGTACAGTGCCGATCAACTGGTGCCGACCGGAGAGCTGTTCCGGGCGATGCAGCGCGGCACCATCGATGCCGTGCAGTCGGATGACGATTCGATGGCATCTCCCACCGAGGTCACCGTCTTCGGAGGGTACTTCCCCTTCGGTTGCCGTTATAGCCTCGATGTGCCGGTACTGTTCAATCAGTACGGGCTCAAGGAAATCTGGGAAGAGGAGTACGCCAAGGTCGGCGTCAAGCATGTGAGCGCCGGCGCCTGGGATCCGTGCCATTTCGCCACCAAGGAGCCGATTCGCAGCCTCAAGGACCTGGAGGGCAAGCGTGTCTTTACCTTCCCCACCGCCGGACGTTTTCTGTCCCGGTTCGGTGTCGTGCCGGTCACGTTGCCTTGGGAAGACATCGAGGTGGCCTTGCAGACCGGCGAGCTGGACGGGATCGCCTGGTCCGGCATCACCGAGGACTACACGGTCGGTTGGGCCAACGTGACCAACTACTTCCTGACCAACAACATCTCGGGTGCCTGGATCGGCCATTTCTTCGTCAATATGGAACGCTGGGAGGAGCTTCCGGAAGACCTCAGACTCCTGTTCGAGGTGTGCTGTGAGCAGTCTCACTACCATCGCCAGTACTGGTACTGGGGTGGCGAGGCCAGGCTGCGCGTCCACGGTGACAAGCTGGAGCTGACTTCCATTCCCGACGCCGAGTGGGATCAGGTAGAAACGGCGGCCCAGGAGTTCTGGGATGAAATCGCGGCGCAATCCGAGACCAAGGCCAAGGTGGTCGAAATCTTCAAGCAGTACAACGCCGATATGCGCAAGGCCGGCAGGCCCTATCGTTACGTCGATGCATGAGTCGGCCCCGTGCCCTGGCACCTGCCGGGGCACGCCGCTTGAAAGGGGACCGGCCGTGCGTCGGGCCTCGTCATGGTGATGGCTATTGGGAACCTCGGAAATGACCAACACGCTGGCTTTGGATGACCTGAAGACTAGGGTCGAGAGCGGTGAGATCGACACGGTGCTCGTATGCATTGTCGACATGCAGGGGCGCCTGATGGGCAAGCGGCTGCATGCGCGCCACTTCGTGGACCATGGCTGGGAGGAGACTCACTGCTGCAACTATCTATTGGCCACGGATCTCGAGATGGCAACGCCCGGTGGCTATGCAAGCACCTCCTGGCAGGCAGGCTACGGCGACTACATCATGAAGCCGGATCTGGCCACGCTGCGATCCGTGCCGTGGCTGGAGGGCACGGCCATGGTGCTGTGCGATCTTCTGGATCATCGCACGCACGCGGAAGTCCCCCATGCGCCGCGAGCCATTCTCAAGCGACAGCTGGCGCGACTGGAGGCGATGGGGCTGGAGGCGATAATGGCCACCGAACTGGAGTTTTTCCTGTTCGAGAAAAGCCTCGACGAAATTCGCAAGGGAAGGTTTCGCGACCTGCAGCCGATCAGCGGGTACAACGAGGACTATCATATCTTCCAGACCACCAAGGAAGAGCATGTGTTGCGTCCGCTACGTAACCACCTGCATGCGGCGGGCATACCCGTGGAAGGCACCAAGGGGGAGGCCGGAGCGGGTCAGGAGGAGCTCAACATACGTTGCGCGAAAGCACTCGATACGGCGGATTACCATACCATTGCCAAGCATGCGACCAAGGAGATCGCCTGGCAGCAGGGGCGGGCGGTGACTTTCCTGTCGAAATGGCACCACGCCCATGCGGGGAGTTCCAGTCATATCCACCAGTCGCTGTGGAAGCAGGGCCTGTCAGCCTTCCACGATGAGCGCGATGCGCTGGGCATGTCCGCTTTGATGAAACATTACCTGGCGGGGTTGCTGAAATACGCGCCCGACTATACCTACTTCCTGGCTCCCTACCTCAATAGCTACAAGCGCTTCCAGAAGGGCACCTTCGCACCCACGCGCACGGTCTGGTCGGTGGATAATCGTACCGCAGGGTTTCGCCTCTGCGCCGAAGGTACACGGGCGGTGCGCATCGAGTGCCGCATCGGCGGCTCGGACCTGAACCCCTATCTGGCCATGGCCGGCCAGTTGGCCGCCGGCATCAAGGGGATCGAAGAATGCCTGGCGCTGCCTCCTCCCGCCGAGGGCGATACCTACGAAGGGGGGAGTGGCCTGATACCACAGAATCTGCGCGATGCCATGGAGGCCCTGAGGGGGTCCACCATGCTGCGCGAGGCCATGGGGGAAGATGTGGTCGACCATTACGTGCGAGCCGCCGAAGTGGAGCTCGAGGACTTCCAGCGGGTGGTCTCCGACTACGAGGTGGCACGCGGTTTCGAGCGGTGTTGAGGTCAGGTCCGCAAAACGGGAAATGGCAAACGGGAGGGGATGATGGGGCATATTCTGAGATGTATCTCGCCGATCGATGGGTCGGTCTTCGCCGAGCGTGAGGCGCTGTCGCCCGAGGCTGCACGGCAGGCAGCGGATCGGGCGCGTGCGGCCCAGGCCGAGTGGGCCGCACGTCCTCTCCGGGAGCGCATCGATCTGGTGCGGGCCGGCATCGCCGCCGTGGGAGCGATGAATGACGAACTGGTGCCGGAGCTCGCGCAGATGATGGGGCGCCCGGTTCGCTACGGTGGCGAGTTCGGTGGCTTCGAAGAACGGGGTAACCATATGGCGACCATCGCCGAAGAGGCGCTGGCCGATATTGCGGTGGGCGAGGACGCCACCGTCAAACGCTACATCAAGCGCATTCCGCATGGGGTGGTGCTGGTAGTGGCCCCCTGGAACTACCCCTATATGACGGCGATCAACACGGTGGCGCCGGCGCTGATCGCAGGCAACAGCGTACTGTTGAAGCATGCCACCCAGACCCTGCTGGCAGGCGAGCGGATGGCGCGTGCCTTCCATTCGGCCGGCGTGCCCGAGGCAGTGTTCCAGAATGTCTTTCTGGATCACGCCACCACCTCGACGCTGCTTGCCGATCGAGCGTTCGATTTCGTCAACTTCACCGGTTCCGTGGACGGTGGACGTGCCATGGAACAGGCGGCGGCCGGTACTTTTACCGGGCTAGGGCTCGAGCTGGGCGGCAAGGATCCAGGCTATGTCATGGAGGATGCCGACCTCGATGCCGCGGTGGCGGCCCTGATCGACGGCGCGATGTTCAATTCAGGCCAATGCTGCTGCGGGATCGAACGCATCTATGTGCACGAGAGCCTCTATGAAGCCTTCGTCGACAAGGCGGTAGCGATCGTCGAGGGCTACAAGCTCGGCAATCCGCTGGCCGCCGATACGGATATCGGTCCGATGGCGAACATCCGTTTTGCCAGGGAGGTCCGTAGCCAGATCGATGAGGCCTTGGCCGCCGGCGCGAGGGCCCATGTCACGCAGAAACCCGAAGATGACGGCGGCACCTACCTGAGTCCGCAGATCCTTACCGAGGTAACGCATGACATGCGTGTGATGCGCGAGGAAACCTTCGGTCCGGTGGTCGGCATCATGAAGGTGAGTGGTGATGAAGAGGCCATTCGTCTCATGAATGACAGCCGGTTCGGGCTGACCGCGAGCCTGTGGACGGCCGATATCGCGCGTGCCCAGCGAGTGGGTGATCGGGTCGAGACCGGTACCGTATTCATGAATCGTGCGGATTATCTGGATCCTGGCCTGTGCTGGACCGGCTGCAAGGAGTCGGGGCGCGGTGGTGGCTTGTCGGTGATTGGCTATCACAACCTGACACGCCCCAAGTCCTACTATCTAAAGAAAACGACATAAAGAAAACGACATAAAGAAAAACGACATGAAGAAAACAACAACAGGTTGAAGAGGGTGGCGACATGACATTGACTGGAAACTGGACGTATCCCACCGCCATCCGTTTCGGGGCGGGTCGGATCAAGGAGTTGCCCGCGGCCTGTGCCGAGGCGGGCATCACCCGACCGCTGCTGGTGACGGATCGCGGTCTGGCCGAGCTGCCCGTCACCGCTGCCGCGCTGGACATCCTGGAGGCCTCGGGGCTGGGACGGGGGCTCTTCGCCGAAGTCGATCCCAACCCCAACGAGTGCAACCTGACGGCAGGGATCGAGGCCTTTCGGGCGGGGGGGCATGACGGGGTGGTCGCGTTTGGCGGTGGCTCCGGGCTGGACCTGGGCAAGATGGTGGCCTTCATGTCGGGTCAGACGCGCCCGGTGTGGGACTTCGAGGATATCGACGACTGGTGGACGCGGGCCGATGCCGACGCGATCGCCCCCATCGTGGCCGTGCCTACCACGGCCGGGACCGGCTCGGAGGTGGGGCGGGCCAGCGTCATTACCAACGCCAAGACCCATGAAAAGAAGATCATCTTCCACCCCAGAGTCCTGCCCAGGGTGGTGATCTGTGATCCCGAACTGACGATAGGCATGCCCAGGGCGATCACCGCTGGCACCGGGCTCGATGCGTTTGCTCACTGCGTGGAAGCGTTCTCGAGCCCGCATTATCATCCGATGAGCCAAGGCATCGCACTGGAAGGGATGCGGCTGGTCAAGGAATATCTGCCACGCGCTTATGCCGACGGCACCGATATCGAGGCTCGTGCGCACATGATGAGTGCGGCGATGATGGGCTCAACTGCCTTTCAGAAGGGGTTGGGGGCCATCCATGCGATGAGTCACCCCATTGGCGCGGTGTTCAATGCTCACCATGGCACCACTAATGCGATCTGCATGCCGGCGGTGCTGGCGTTCAACGCCGATAGCATCCGCGAACGGTTCGACATGGCGGCGGCCTACCTGGGGATCGAGGGCGGCTTCGACGGTTTCAGGGCATTCGTGCAAGCGCTCAACGATCAGATGGGGATCCCGCGTACGCTCTCCGAGGTCGGCGCCGATCCGGCGCGCATCGACGAATTGGCTGCCATGGCTATCGAGGACCCCAGCTGTGGAGGGAACCCTGTGGCCCTGACCGTCGAGGATTTCAAGGTGCTGTTCCGTCGGTGCATGTGAGCACTGGGCGGCAACGCTGAAAGCGACTTACGCCCGACAGGGCCCTTCAGGACAGGGCCCTGTGGCGTGCATGTCTATCAAGAGCCTCGCACGAAAGTGCCGAGACGTAGAAGAGAATCAGTTCATGCCATCGAATGGTTCATGGGCTTTTTTGCGTTTTTCTTTTCAAAAATGACAACGAATAATGTCGCCATGCGGACACAACCCCGTAACCCGACGAAAAGGATACTCCCATGGCCGTTCGTAACATCTTGCTGGTGACTGCCTCCATCCTCGGCGAGCACGGACAATCACGTGCGCTGGCGGCACATTTCAAGGCGCAGCTCGAACAGCGCGACGATGTCCAGCTCACCGAGCGCGATGTCGTGACGCTCGATCTTCCTCACCTCGACGGCGAGGAGATGCGCAGCTGGATGACCGATCCCGCCGAGCGCGACGCCCACCAGCACGATCTGGCGGCGCGTTCCGATACGCTGATCGAGGAACTCCTGGCGCACGATCTCATCGTGCTGGCCGTGCCGTTGTACAACCTCGGCATCCCCAGCCAGCTCAAGGCCTGGTTCGATCGTGTGCTGCGTGCCGGCAAGACATTTCGGTATACCGAGAACGGCCCGGTGGGCCTGGTGGAAGGCAAGCGCGCGCTGATACTGGCGGCGCGCGGCGGTCAATATGCGGGCACCGCGCTGGACACCCAGACCGGCCACGTCAACAGTCTGCTGGGCTTGATGGGCATCCAGGATACCGACTGGATCTATGCGGAGGGGCTCAACATGGGCGAGGCGCTGCGGGATCGGGCGATGGGCGAGGCCCGTCAGGCCGTGACGCACTACGTGACCGAGCGTCTCTGACCGCGCACCGCGGGCGCCAATCGCGTGATATCCATGCGCCGAGGCGGCTCTTCATAAGCCGCCTTTTTCATGCCTGCGCGAGGTGCGTCAGTACGTCGTGCATCAGGGCACGACCTTCGGCGTCAGGCATCGCGCCAGGCGTTCGTCCACCGGCAAGCAAGCGTTGGCCTGAGGGACGAGCAGACGCTGAAAGAGCGCGGCAAAGGCGTCGCCATCGGGGCGTGGCCCCTCGAGCCGTTCGCTGACGACGGGGCGCCAGCCATCCTCGGTGCGCTCGGCGAGCGTGAAGTTGAACATGTGATAGCCCGGAGAGCCCAGGCGCAGGTCGGTGGCCACCAATCGGGTCTCGCCCTCGTGCGAGTCGACACGGTAGCGCAGGAAGGGGCCGGCAAACCATTGCAGGCGTTGCCCGGCCGCCGTGGCGAGTGCCGCGTCCTCCCATTCGGCCCCCCGCGGCAGCTGGGTCAGTGCCAGCGGTGTCTGACCGTCGAAGAGGCTCACGACCCCCTCGTAATAGGTGCCATCCTCGACCACCGTGACGCGCCACAGCAGGGTGTTGAACGGTGTCGGCTGAACCAGGCGCGGGGCCTCGTCGAGTCCCAGACTGGCGAGACTCGGGGCGATGCGTGCATTCACCGTGTTCTGCGCGGCGACCGCGAAGGTCAGATAAAAGCAGGCGATCGTCAGGCCCCAGCCCAGCAGGCGCGGCGAGTCGCCCTTGATCAGGGCCGCGACGACGCCCACCAGCAGGGGCAGCGTGAAAAGCGGGTCGATGATGAAGATGCTGTGCCAGCTCACCGGCGGCGTGGTCAGCGGCCACCAGAGCTGGGTGCCATATGTGGTAAAGGCATCCAGCACGGGGTGCGTCAGCAGACAGCCGCCGAACAGCAGCCCCCAGCGCAGCGTGCCGATGGGCGGCGTGACGCGTCGCCAGCGCTCTCCCGCCCTGGCCAGCAAGGTCAGCGATAGCGCCAGGGCCGCCAGCACCAGCAAGGAATGGCTGAAGCCGCGATGATAGGTATAGTCCGCCACGGCATCGCCATAATCGATGACGACATCGAGATCGGGTAGCGTGCCGAGTGCGGCGCCGGCGAGGACCGCCTTGCGGCCGAGACGGCGGCCCAGCACGGTGCCGCCGATGGCGGCGCCCAGGCAGGCCTGCGTCAGTGAATCCATGCGCTGTTGTCTCCCCTGGAAGCGGCATTGGGCAATTCGTGCGGGACGTCTCGATGCGCTGTCAGGTCGCGTCGCGCCACGGCGGTCGCCGTGCGATGACCTGGCGTTGCACCGGGCAATCGTCGCGATGCGCGCCCGGCAAGTAGCCGGTACTCATCAGGAACTCGTTGACGATCTCGGGGCCTGTGAACCGGAAGGTGCGTTTGAACAGGCGTACCCACTCGTCCAGCGAACGCGGATGATGTGCATCGAGCCAGGCGGCAAAGCTGCCGTGCGAGCGCTGCAATGCCAGCACCACATTGGCATTGTGAATCGCGGCATCGACCTTGCGCCGATTGCGGATGATACCTGCATCGGCGAGCAGGCGCGCCCTCTGCGTGTCGTCGTAGGCGGCGACGCGTGCCACGACGAAGTCATCGAACGCTGCCGAGAAGGCCTCGCGCTTCTTGAGCACCGTCAGCCAGGAAAGGCCCGCCTGGTTGATTTCCAGGATCAGGCGCTCGAACAGTCGATCGTCGTCGCGTACGGGAAATCCGTATTCGTTGTCATGATACGGGCCATGGAACGGGTGGCCGGGGGCGTGGTCGCAATACGTCGTCATCGAGAGCCTCGTGAAAGCATGAACAAAGCGGTCCGGGCGGTCCAGCGTTCGCGGCAATCGCCGGGCTGGTTTACCATTGACGTTTAGCCTGCATAACATCAGGGGGAGATTACCATGCAGTACCTGCATACGATGGTTCGTGTCGCCGATCTCGACGCGTCGCTGCATTTCTATTGCGACCTGCTGGGCCTCAAGGAGGTTCGCCGCAAGGAGAACGAAAAGGGCCGCTTCACGCTGGTGTTCCTTGCCGCGCCCGACGACGAGCAGCGCTCGCAAGAGTTGAAGGCCCCCGAGCTGGAGCTGACCTACAACTGGGACCCCGAGACCTATACGGGCGGACGCAACTTCGGCCACCTGGCATATCGGGTCGAGGATATCTATGCGCTTTGCCAGCACTTGATGGACAACGGCGTGACCATCAATCGGCCCCCGCGCGACGGTCACATGGCCTTCGTCCGCTCGCCGGACGGCATCTCCGTGGAGTTGCTGCAAAAAGGCGATGCGCTGCCCGTACAGGAGCCGTGGGCCTCGATGGAAAATACCGGAAGCTGGTAAGCGAGCCATGCCGCGCCCCGCGAGGAAACGATGCCGGGCGCGGCATCATCGATATTGCCTGCAAGGCGAGAAAGGAATCTCCGCATGTCGCAAGACGTAACCTTGCCCCCGGCGTTACGCACGGCGTTTCGTCGCGAAGCCGACGCGCTCGAGGGCGTGGATCTCGACGTGTACCGCACTTACGGTCGCGATCCATGCGAGCCGATCATCGGCCTGGGGCCGCGTGCGGCGCCGCTCGGTTTCTTCGGGCGCGACCCCGGGCGCCGTGAAGTCGAACATGGCGAGCCCTTCGTGGGCAGTGGTGGACAGAAAGTGCGCGCCGAGCTCTACCGCCACCGATACGGTGAAGCGCTGCCCGATTTCCAGGCATCGCTCGACGTGGGGCGGCAGTATTTCTGGGCCAATACCGTGCCCTACAAGCCACGTGGCAACAAGGCATGGTCGATGGCGGTCAAGAAGCGCTTTCAGCCCTTGATGGCGGAACTTCTGATCGATCACTGGCAGGGCCGGACGCTGATCACGCTGGGGCGCGAGGCCTTCCTGTGGTTTGCCATCGGACAGCCTCGCGATATCAAGCGCGAACTCGAGGCCTTCTGGGCCCGCGAGGACCGTTTCGAGGCCGTGCACACGACGCCGCTGTTCCTGCCCGACGGGCGCGGGGGCGAGTTTCGCCTGGCGCCGCTGCCGCATCCCTCGCCACTCAATCAGACCTGGTTCAAGCGTTTTCCGGCATTGCTGGCCGCGCGCCTGGCCGCCCTGGATGTCCCGCCCGAATCCTGACGGCCGGGACCGAGAGAGCGGGTCAGTCGGGATGCATCGCCAGGCGCCCGCTTCCCATGAAAGCGATCGCCAGCGCGCCGATCAGGAACAGCCCCTGCAACTCCAGCGCCCAGCCGCCCTGGGCGTTGAGCGCCAGCCATTCGTCGTGATGCACCAGCACGAACGCGACCAGCATGTTGCCGGCCATCAACAGACCGCCGATGCGTGCCTGCCAGCCGAGAATCACCATCAAAGGTGCGACGATTTCCCCGATCAGCACGCCATACGCCAGGAAAACCGGGATGCCCATGGCATCGAGCATGTTGCCGATGTCGGTGATGCTGGCGGGGTTCAGCAGCTTGTCGATGCCATGTAGAAGTATCAACCCACCCACGGCCAGGCGCAGGAGCAATTTTCCCAGGTCGTCATGGTGTAGTAGTCGTGACATGGAGGTCGGCATCCTTGGTAGATCATGAAAGTCGGCATGCTTGCCAGCCGCCAACCTTCTCATGTTCACCCGGAAGCCACTAGTGACGCCATATGGCGACATTAGAGTAACATTAGTTTACGTTTTGCTAGCGCTCGAGCGCATATTGGCTAAGCTTTCTTAGTCAATGCCGCTGGAAGCGGGCCCGAGTGCAAAGGTACCTAAACTGGCGGGATGCCGTTACCTGGTGGCGATACACAACGATCCTTGCCCCGATGCCGGTTCGGAGGTGGGGACATTGCGTTGTCATTGCGCAGCGCGGCGCGGGCAGAAAGGGATATCCAAATGAACTCATGGGCCTGGCTACGGCTCTGGCAGTGGTCGTGCGATGCCCCGGGGGGGCTGCCGCTGGAGCGGCGACGCGGTTACGAGGTCATGTCGCAGATCTTCTTGATCGCGAGCTTGGGACACATGGCATATGCCTGTGTCCTGATCGGCTTGCAGATGCCTTGGGTGACCCTCCTGAACCTGGCCTGCGTGGCGGCCAACGCGGTGGCATTGATGCTGCACCGGCGCTTGCAGCTGAGACGCGCGATGACCGTCAAGATGACGGTCACGCTGGTGGTGCTGTCGCTGAGCATATTCGGGCTCGGCCCTGACGCCGGGTTCGAGTATTATTTTTTCCTGCTGCTGTGCGAAATGCTGATCAGCGACATGGGGGCGCGTTACAAGGTCGCGATGAGCGTTTCGATCGGTAGCGTCGCGGTGGCGACCCTGACGCTGGCACCGCTTGCCACTCCCTGGATGGCGGGTGGTACTGCCTTGCACCAGGAACTGCAGATCATCAACCTGGTGGCAGTCTTCCTGGTCCTTGGGCTGATCATGTGGCGACTGCACGTGATCACCGAGCGCTGCGAACATCATTTCCGGCGCGACGCCACCCATGACTATCTCACCACGGTGCTCAACCGTCGTGCCATCTTCCACGAAGCCGACATGCTGTGGCATCAGCAACGCCACTTCACGCTGCTGTTGCTCGACGCCGATCATTTCAAGCAGATCAACGACGAATACGGCCATACGGCTGGAGATGAAGTGCTGCGTCACCTGGCGAACACCCTGCGGGGTGCCTTGCGGGAGCATGATCGGCTGGGACGTGTCGGCGGAGAGGAGTTCCTGATCGTGCTGCCCGAAAGCGAACGCGAGGAGGTGCTCGCGGTGGCGGCGCACATTCGGCAGTGTCTGTCGGATCGTCCCTGCCAGCTGGATACGCTGACGCTGCCCGTCACGTTTTCCATGGGGCTTGCCGCTTCCGACGAAGCGGCCTTGCTATCCGAGGTGATCGATCTGGCCGACCGTCGCCTGTATCGCGCCAAGTCCGCTGGCCGCGATCAGTTGGTAATGGGCGAGCTGGAGTCCGTCGAGACGACGGCCTGAGCGGAACCGTGAGTCTAGTACGGATAGCCGAGCGCAACGGTGCATGCAACATGGCGTTTTGCTTATTTGGCGTTTGACGAATTTCATGCCGCAAAGTGGCTAAATTCATACACGAATCGTCCTTTTGATACGCCGAGTCTGGCTAACCTTGCTAGGGAATCGATGCAGGGGAAGGTCCGTCGCATGACGTGGCCTAACGCAATGAAAAGGGATTCGTTGATCATGCCACTACGTCTACATCGCCCATGGGGCGAAGGAGGGCCGCCGCTGCCGCCGCGCTGTCCTTTGCCACCGGAACGCCGTCGCTATTTCGACACTTTCGCCCATCTTTACGGCATGGCGCTGGTGGCCTATGCCGGCTTGATGATGCCGTTGTTTCTCTGGCTGGGACACCCATGGCCGGTGGGGATCGTGCTGGCCAGCCTGGTGGCGACGCTGGTTGCACGTGGCCTGCATCTGCGGGGCCACATGGCATGGGGCGCGGGACTGTTGTGGGCGGTGATGGTGTTGCTCATTTGCGAGGCCATCCGCCTCTACGGCGCCGGCGTCGGGTTCGAATTCTATGTCGGGCTGGCGTTGCTCGTGCTGCATATCAGCGCGCTGCCGAAATCCTGCAAGATCGTCTTGTCATGCCTGCTGGTGGGTATGGTCGGCGTCTTGCTGATGAGTGTGCACCGCGACATGCCGCCGGCGTCTCTTTCTCCGGCCATGGCCACGGGGCTGTTATGGATCAATCTGGCCATGATGGGGATGCTGTTCGGCGGTGTGCTCATGGGGCTGGAAGGCGTCACCGAGCGCCTCGAGCGCACCTACCGCCGTGAGGCGCTGCACGACATGTTGACCGGCGCGCTCAACCGGCGTGCGATCCTGTCCATCGCCGAGCGCTGGCGTCGCGCGCAGTGTCCCTTCGCGCTGGTGCTGCTGGACGTCGATCATTTCAAGCGCTTCAACGACCTGCATGGCCATGCCACGGGGGATGCAGCCCTGTGTCACCTGGTGAACTGCTTGCAGCAGGGCCTGCGAGAAGGTGACATGCTGGGCCGCTACGGTGGCGAGGAATTCATGCTGTTGCTGCCCGGCATGACGCGTGGTGCCGCCATGACGGTGGCGGAGCGTATCGCCGCGCTGGTACGCGAGCAGCCCCTGGCATTGCCCGACAAGTCGCTTGGCATGACCGTCAGCCAGGGCATCGCGGCCGAGGATGAAGCCGCGACGCTTGGCGAGATGATCGAACTGGCCGACCGACGGCTGTACGCCGCCAAGCATGCCGGGCGCGATCGCGTCATGGCATGGGACGCGTTCGAGACGCTGTCGCCGCTTCCCGATCAGCGAATCGCCGAAGGGGCGGAGGCCTGTGCGTTCTCGCCCCCTCGGCGGCATGACGATTCAGTGATCAAGGCGTGACATCAAGCGGGCGAGCCCATGCTGAAGCCGCTCGCTGAGGCGCGCGGCGCAGGCGGTGCACAGCACCCAGGGGAGCGTCAGCAGGGCGATGGCCAGGGCCCCCATGTAGACATCGCTGAACCAGTGGCCGCCACCGATGATGCGGGGTGCACTCAGCACGATCACCGCCGCGACGCTGACCAGCCCCACTCGGCGTCCGGCGAAGTGCCACATGAAGGCAGCAAACGTCATCAACATCAGGCCATGATCGCCCGGAAAACTGTTGCCGGAGGCGTCCTTGGTCGCGAAAGGCACTTCCTGGGAGAGCAGATGGACGCCGGCGTGGGTGAGGGTCGGACTGGGGTGACCGTACGTCACCAGCTTGTTGACCAGCAGGCTCACCAGACCGGCGGTGATCAGCATGGTCAGGCCGATGGCGATCCAGCGCTGCAGGCGTTGCGGGCGCGGGTCCCGACGTACCGCCCAGGTGAAGATCGCCGCCAGGATCAAGAAGCTGACGGCATCGAAGCCGCGGTTGTTGAAGATGGCGACCAAGGTCGTCCACAGCGGATGATCGGCGATCGAGAGCGTCCGGTTGAAGAGCCAGAAGACGTCGTCGTCCAGGGTCGTCCACAGCGGGAGGTGAGGCCACCACCAGCTGAGGAGCAGAACCAGCCCCAGCATATTGTAGTAGGCGATGCGCGTGATTTTCATGAGCGTGCGAACGGTGTGAGTGAGGTGAGAATTCTACCGCGCCGCCGTTATCGTGAACAGTGTTTTATAATTCGGCATCAGGCCCGTTCACCGCTCGCATCGACCCGTGGCTGCGTGTCGGTGGCAGGCGTCATTGGCCCCAGGCCGGCTAGAAAATCGGCAAGCTCGGTGCGTCGCCGCAAGGCGGCGAAACGCCGGGCGGCTTCCTCGTGACGTCCGCGCATCTGGTTGAGCCACTGCTTGAGCAGCGACACCACGACCTTCTCGGGTAAATGCGCGCGCATGCGCTGGGCATAGGCATGGAGTATCTCGGCGCGGGCCGACCAGGGCGTCGCCGGGAGCGTCTCGCCGTGGCGTTGCCAATGCTTGATGCGGCGTGCCAGCCAGGGGTCGGCGAGAATGCTGCGACCCAGCATCACGTCCGCGCACCCCGACAGGGTGCGAGCCTTCCAGTAATCCTCCAGTGTCCAGATATCGCCGTTGGCGATCACCGGAATCGACAGACGGGCCTGTATCCTGCCGATCCATTCCCAGTGGGCCGGCGGCCGATACCCTTCGCGACGGGTGCGGGCGTGCACGACCAGGTGGGCCGCGCCCCCGCTCTCGGCGGCCTCGGCGCAGGCCAGCGCGACATGCTTGTCGTCGAAGCCCAGGCGGATCTTGGCGGTCACGGCGATGCCCAGCGGTGCCAATGCCTCGGCAACGGCACGCACGACGGTGTGGACGCGCTCGGGCTGGCGCAGCAACGATGCTCCGCCGTCGTGGCGGTTGACGGTTTTCGCCGGGCAACCGAAGTTGAGATCGACCTGGCGTGCGCCGAGCGCCTGGGCACGCACTGCGTTCGCCGCCAGTGCTTCGGGATCGGACCCCAGCAATTGCAGGTGAACCGGGGTGCCGGAGGCAGTGGCACAAGCGGCGGTTTCCAGCTCCGGGCAGTGACGCAGGAATACCCGCGCCGGCAGACGGGTGTCGACCACGCGCACGAACTCGGTCACCGTCCAGTCGAGCGCACCGTCGGCGCTCAACAGTTCACGCGTGACCACATCGATCACCCCTTCCATCGGTGCCAGACCGATGCGCCCGCTGGCCACTTGCGTCATGTCGTCGTCATCACCCTTGGTGTCATTGCAAAATCCCGCGAATCGGGCAGGGTATTATGTCATTACCTCCGGACGATAAGGAAAACGCCAATGTCCGATTCGTTGCTGTTGCAGGAAGGCTTGAGCCTGATGGCTTTCGGCATGGGCTTCGTGTTCGTGTTCTTGACGCTGCTGGTCGCGGCGACCAGCGGCATGTCGCGGCTGGTGATGCGCTTCGCGCCGCCCGAGGCGCCCTCTCCGTCGCCAAGCGCCCGGGCACCGTCCGATGATCCCGAGCTGCTGGCGGTGATCGGCGCGGCGGTCAAGCGTTACCGCCGTCATCACGGCGATTGAGCGACCCTCTCGCCGCCGCGCATCGACACGCTTCGACAAGACCCCGCATTCTTCACAATCAGGAAGGGCCATGAGCGATACTCAACGTCCGCTGGGCATTACCGACGTGGTGCTGCGCGACGCGCACCAATCCCTCTTCGCCACGCGCATGCGCCTGGACGACATGCTGCCCATCGCCGAGAAACTCGACCGCGTGGGATTCTGGTCGCTGGAATCCTGGGGCGGCGCGACTTTCGACGCCTGCATTCGCTATCTGGGCGAGGACCCCTGGGCGCGTATTCGGGCTCTGAAGGAAGCCATGCCCAACACCCCGCAGCAGATGCTGCTGCGAGGTCAGAACCTGCTCGGCTATCGGCACTACGCCGACGACGTGGTCGATGCGTTCGTCGAGCGTGCCCGGGCCAATGGCGTGGATGTGTTCCGGGTCTTCGACGCCATGAACGACACCCGCAATCTGGAACGCGCGCTCAAGGCCGTGGTGGCTTGCGAGGGACATGCCCAGGGCACCCTGGCGTACACCGTGAGCCCCGTGCACACCCTGGAAAGCTGGCTGGACATGGCCAAGCGCATCGAGGACATGGGCGCGCACTCGCTGGCGATCAAGGACATGGCCGGTCTACTGACACCCTACATGGCGCATGAGCTGGTCTCGCGGCTCAAGCAGACCGTGGCCTTGCCCATCCATGTGCATTGCCATGCCACCACGGGGCTTTCCACCGCGACGCTGCTCAAGGCCGTCGAGGCCGGCGCCGACACCGTCGACACGGCGATCTCGTCGATGGCGATGACCTACGGCCACAGCCCAACCGAGTCCCTGGTGGCGATGCTGCGCGAGACGCCGCGCGATACCGGGCTCGACCTCGAGCTGCTCGAGGACATCGCCGCCTATTTTCGTGAGGTGCGCAAGAAATACACGGCGTTCGAAGGCTCGCTGCGCGGCATCGACTCGCGCATCCTGGTGGCGCAGGTGCCCGGCGGCATGCTCACCAACATGGAAGGCCAGCTCAAGGAGCAAGGCGCGGGAGACCGGCTCGACGAAGTACTCGGCGAAATTCCCCGTGTGCGCGAGGACCTGGGGTACATTCCCCTGGTCACGCCCACGTCGCAGATCGTCGGGACCCAGGCGGTGATGAACGTGATGATGGGCAGCCGCTATCAGTCGATCTCCAAGGAGGTGCAGGCGCTGCTCAAGGGTGAATACGGCGCCGCGCCGGCGCCCTTCGATGCGGACTTGCAGGCGCGTGCCCTGGCGGGAGAGCAGCCGATCACCTGCCGACCCGCCGACCGTCTGGCGCCGGAGATGGAACGCCTTGCGGCGGAGCTCAAGGAAAAGGCCCGGACGGACGCGGTACGTCTGGCCGAGGGCGAGCGCGAGACCGACGACGTGCTCACCTACGCACTGTTCCCGCAGATCGGCTTCAAGTTCCTCGCCCACCGCGACGACCCCTCGGCGTTCGAGCCGGCACCGCAAGCGCCGGGGGAGACGCCGCCGCCATCCCGTGACGAGTCGCCTGCCACGGCACCGTCCGCCGCGCCCCGCGCGCCTGAAACCTATACCGTCACCGTCAACGGCAAGGCCTACGTGGTCGAGGTGGCCGAGGGCGGCGAGGTCTCGCAGGTGGCTGCCCGGGCGGACGCGTCGCCCGCGCCCACGGCGGCGCCTGCGCCGGCCAGCGGCGAGGCGATCACTGCGCCGCTGGCCGGCAACATCTTCAAGGTCAATGTCGCCGCCGGCGACAGCGTCGCCGAGGGCGATGTGGTGATCATCCTCGAGGCGATGAAGATGGAAACCGAAGTGCGCGCGGCGCAAGCGGGCACCGTCTCCGCCGTCGCGGTCAAGGAGGGCGACAGCGTCGCCGTCGGTGACGAACTGATCCGTTTGTGAGGCGCGTCGC
The DNA here is from genome assembly GCF_039830575.1 of Chromohalobacter sp. Taxonomy (NCBI): domain Bacteria; kingdom Pseudomonadati; phylum Pseudomonadota; class Gammaproteobacteria; order Oceanospirillales; family Halomonadaceae; genus Chromohalobacter; species Chromohalobacter sp. The sequence goes on from NZ_JBDOOX010000006.1 coordinate 222,196, forward strand.
ATGGATAAATTGCTAGGCCTATGGCAAGGCTCGGGCCTCTACAACATGAGCATCGGCCAGGCGGCGATGATTCTCGTCGGGCTGGTACTGCTGTTTCTGGCCATCCGCAAGGGCTTCGAGCCGCTCTTGCTGGTACCGATCGGCTTCGGGGGAATACTCGCCAACATTCCGCAGGCGGGGCTGGCGCTGTCCGCGGCGGAGCAGGCCGTGCATCTCGGTGGCGGCGATGTGCTGCGCGCCCTGGCCGGGGCGCTCGACGTGGGGCTCACCCCGGGGGCGGGCATCGAAACCTGGCGGGCGAGCCTGACCCAGGCGCTGCACGGCGATACCGCACCGGCGGTGCTGCGCGCGGCGGGAGACGTGGCGGAAGGCGCTGGATACACCAACGGCATGCTCTACAATTTCTACAGCGTCGCCATCGCCTCCGGCGTGGCCCCGCTGGTGATCTTCATGGGCGTCGGGGCGATGACCGATTTCGGTCCGCTGCTGGCCAACCCCAAGACGCTGTTCCTGGGCGCCGCCGCCCAGTTCGGCATCTTCGCCACCCTGCTGGGCGCGGTCGCGCTATCGGCACTGGGCGTCATGGACTTCTCTCTCAAGCAGGCGGCCGCCATCGGCATCATCGGCGGTGCCGACGGACCCACCTCGATCTATGTCTCGAGCCTGCTGGCACCGGAGCTGCTCGGGGCGATCGCCGTGGCGTCCTATTCCTACATGGCGCTGGTGCCCTTGATTCAGCCGCCGATCATGCGCGCGCTGACCTCCGACAAGGAACGCCGCATCGCCATGACGCAGCTGCGGCCGGTCTCGAAGACCGAGAAGATCTTCTTTCCCCTGGTCTTGCTGATCCTGGTCGCGCTCTGCCTGCCGGATGCTGCGCCGCTGCTGGGCATGTTCTGCTTCGGCAATCTGATGCGCGAATGCGGCGTGGTCGAGCGCTTGTCGGATACCACGCAAAATGCGCTGATCAACATCACCACCATTTTCCTGGGGCTGTCCGTGGGGTCAAAGCTGGTGGCCGATCGCTTTCTCACCGTGGAGACCCTGGGCATTCTGGCGTTGGGCGTGGTGGCCTTCGGCATCGGTACCGCCTGCGGTGTCCTGATGGCCAAGCTGATGAATCGCCTGACGCGCGAGCCGATCAATCCGCTGATCGGCTCGGCCGGCGTCTCGGCGGTGCCCATGGCGGCACGGGTCTCGAACAAGGAGGGACTGCGTCACAACCCGCAGAATTTCCTGCTGATGCACGCCATGGGGCCCAACGTGGCGGGCGTCATCGGGTCGGCGGTGGCGGCGGGGGTGATGATCAAGTACCTAGGTTGAAGCATCGAGCCGGGTGAGCCGCCCCTTGAGACGCGACGTCAGCTCGCTCAGGTCGGCGTCGCGTTCGCGGGGCCAGGCCACGTCGAGCGTGACGCCATCGCCCGCGTAGTCGGCTCCCTCCACGCGCGCATCCTGGGTGGCGAACCATTCCCGGGCGATGGCCTCGCCGGCGAAATCGACGCGCACCGTCAGCGGGCGACGCTCGACGAAGGCGCGGCGCGGCAACCGTTCCAGCGCCTTGACCACCGCCTGGGTGTAGGCGCGTACCAGCCCGCCGGTGCCGAGCTTGGTGCCGCCGAAGTAGCGAATCACCACGCAGCCCACCTGGCCCATTCCCGATCCTTCCAGTGCCTGATACATGGGGCGCCCCGCGGTACCGCCGGGTTCGCCGTCGTCGGAAAAGCCGATGGCGTTCTGCTCGCCCGGGGCACCGGCGTTGTAGGCCGTGCAGTGATGGCTGGCATTGGGATGTGCCTCCCGTGCCCGTGTCAGCAGGGCCTCGAAACTGGCGGGGTCGGGCACGAACGCCGTCCAGGTGATGAAACGGCTTTTCTCGATCTCGATTTCGTGCTCCAGATGCTCGCCGGGCGCCAGGTCGGGAATCTCGTAACGCATCAGTGGCTCGTGGCGGCGTGGCGCATCACGCCCATCACCAGGCCGAGCACCTGGACGTCGTCGTTCTTGAGATAAATCGGCGGCATGTCATCGTTGGCCGGCTGCAGGCGCACGCCGGATTTCTCGATGAACAGCTTCTTGAGGGTGACTTCCTGATTGTTGATCAACACCACGGCGGTTTCCCCGTTCTCGGCGGATTCGAAACGCTCGATGATGATGATGTCGCCATCGAAGATGTTGCAGTCGATCATCGAATCGCCACGCACGCGCAGCGCGTAGGTGTTGCGACGAACCATGCGCGACGGCACGTGAATGGCCTCGTCGTCGCGGCAGGCCTCCATGGGCAGGCCGGCGGCAACCACGCCCAGCAGGGGAATCTCGACGAAGTCGGTGGCGTCGATTTCCTCCCAGGCGGCGTCCGACAGTGGCAGGTTCGGCAGGCGCTGCAGATAGTGCGGCGTAACGTGCGACATGACCCTCTCCCTCGGATGATCCTTCGGCATCATAGCAAGGCGGGGCGAGGCGGCAAATCCCGGCGATGTCTCGAACGATGGGGTTTGGGCGCGAGGGGCTTGGGCCACGCCCGCGCCTCGGATAGACTGCGGGCTCTCATGGCCCGGCGCCGCCGGGCCACGACTCACTGTTTAGTTAGGAATCCTGGCTGCGCATGCGCCTCACGTCCATCAAGCTGGTCGGTTTCAAGTCGTTCGTCGATGCGGTCAATGTGCCGTTCGCCGGCAACATGACCGCCATCGTCGGCCCCAATGGTTGCGGCAAGTCGAACATCATCGACGCCGTGCGCTGGGTGATGGGCGAATCCTCCGCCAAGACGCTGCGCGGGGAGTCGATGACCGATGTCATCTTCAACGGTTCCACCGGACGCTCGCCGGTGGGCCAGGCCTCCATCGAGCTGGTATTCGACAACAGCGACGGCACCATGGGCGGCGCCTATGCCCAGTACGCCGAGATCTCGGTCAAGCGCCAGGTCACCCGCGACAGTCAGTCCAACTACTTCTTCAATGGCCAGAAGTGTCGCCGTCGCGACATCTCCGATCTTTTCCTGGGGACCGGGCTGGGGCCGCGCTCCTACGCCATCATCGGGCAGGGCATGATCTCGCGGCTGGTCGAGGCGCGTCCCGAGGAGCTGCGCTCGACGCTGGAGGAAGCGGCCGGCATTTCCAAGTACAAGGAGCGCCGTCGCGAAACCGAGAACCGCCTGCGCCGCACCCAGGAAAACCTCGAGCGACTCGACGACATTCGCGAAGAGCTCGACAAGCAGCTCGAGCGCCTGAAGCGTCAGGCCGATGCCGCGCGCCGTTACCAGACCCTCAAGGACGACGAGTATCGTCTCAAGGGCGAACTGGCATTGTTGCGCGGTCGGGCGCTGCGCAGCCAGCAGGAAGGCCAGGAGCGCCAGGTACGCGAGCTGGAAACCCAGGTCGAGCGCGAGATCCTCGGTCAGCGCCAATGCGAGAGCCAACTGGAAGAGTCGCGCCTGGCGCATGATGAGATCGCCGCCGAACTGGAGGCCCACCAGGCACGTTTCTACGAGACCGGCGCCGCCATCGCGCGCATCGAGCAGTCCATCGAACACGCCCGCTCGCGCGATCAGCAACTCGCCCAGGACATCGACGACGCCCGTCGCGAGCTCACCGAGCTGGAACAGTTGGGCGCCCACGACGACGAGCGTCGCGCGGCCCTGGACGAGCGCCTGGAAAGCATCGCGCCCGAGCTGGAGGAGGCCCAGGAAACCCTGGAAATGCTCCAGGAATCGCTGGATGCCGCCGACGAGGAAGCCACCGCCGCGCAGCAGGAATGGGAACGCTTCAACGAAAGCGACCGCGACGTGGCGCATGGTGCCGAACGTGCCCAGGATGACGTGCGGCGCCTCGAAAACGCCATTGCCGAGCTCGACGCCCAGATCCATAAGCGTCGCCAGCAACGCGAGGAGGTGCCCGATGTCGATGCGCTGCGCGATGAGCGCAGCGAATTGCGCGAGCAGCTGACGGCGCTGGATCTCGACCAGGAAGCCCTGGAAAGCCAGCGCGACGGTCTACAGCAGCAACGCGAGCAGGCCCAGGCGGGGCTCGACGATGCCGCCGCCCAGCGCGATGCCCAGCGCACGCAGTTGAGCCGCCTGCAAGGCGAGCTGGCCTCGGTGGAGGCCCTGCTCGACGCGGCGCTGGCCGACGACGATGCCGCGCTGGATGCGCACCTGGCGCAACACGGCATGCAACAGGCGCCGCGCCTGGCGGAGCGCCTGGAGGTCGCCGAACCCTGGGAGACGGCGGTGGCGTGGGTCCTGGCCCCCTGGCTCAAGGCGCGGGTGGTGGATGCCTCGGCCATGGCCGCGTTGTTGGGTACCGCGCCACCCGCCGAACTGGCGTTGCTCGATGGCGACGCCGGTGCGCCCCGGGCCGGCACTCTGGGGGCGCAGGTCGAAGGTGCGGGCGCCCTGCAGTCCTGGCTCGACACCGTGCAGTGTGCCGACGACGAGGCGAGCGCCTGGGCGCTGCGCGACGAGTTGGCGCCGGGGGAAAGCGTGATCGCGCCGAGCGGACTCTGGCTGGGGGCCGGCTGGGTGCGTCGTCGAGGCGAGGAGGCCAGCAGCGACGGCGTGCTGGTGCAGCGGCGTCGCCGCGAGACCCTGCAGGCCGACATCGCGGCGCTCGAGGCCTCGCTCGAGACCCTGGAAGAGCGCCTGCAGACGTCGCGCGAGGCCGTGGAGCGCAGCGCCGGCGAGCTCGAATCCCTGCGTCTGCGCGAGCGCGAGCTGGGCCAGCGTCGCCAGCAGGTGGCCTCGCGCGAGGCGGGGCTGGCCAGTCGCCTGGAGCAACTCGACGCACGTGCCCGCGAACTCGATGACGAGATCGCGCAATTGACCGAACGTCATGCCGAGCGGCGTCTGGAACTCGAGGAAACGCGCGAGCGCTGGCAAGCCGCCATGCACGACGTCGATGCCAACAGCCAGACCCGCGAGTCGCTGGAGAAGAAGCGTCGCGAGGCACGTGAGAAAGCCCAGTCGCTGCGCCAGCAAGTGGCGCCCGCGCGCGAGCGGCAACAGCAGCTGGCGATGGAGCGTCAGCGTTTGGAGACGGAGCGTGCCGGGCTCGAGCAGCAGACCGCGCGCTCGCACGATCAGCGCGCGCGCCTGGCCGAGAAGCTCGCCATGCTCGAAGAGCAGCGTGCCACGCTGCGCGAGCCGGAAGAGGAAACCCGCGAACGGCTCGACGAGCTGCTCGACCGTCGGGGTCGCGAGGAAGCGACGCTCAATGCCGCCCGTGACCGTGCCCATCAGCTGGCCGAGACACTGCGCGACACCGAAGCCAAGCGTCAGCAACACGAGCGCAATCTCGATGGCTTGCGCGGTCGGCTCGAGGAAGCGCGCATGCAGGTTCAGGCCCTGAAGCTGAAGGCCGATGCCGAGGATGCACAGCTCGAGGAACTCGGGCACGATGTCGCCGGTCTTCAGGAAGGGCTCGATCCCAACGCCACCGAATCGGCCTGGCAGACCCGGCTCGACGAGATCGCCGAGAAGGTCCGCCGCCTGGGCGCCATCAACCTGGCGGCCATCGAGGAGTACGACCAGCAGGCCGAGCGCCGTGACTATCTCGAGGCCCAGCATGCCGAACTGAGCGAGGCCATCGAGACCCTGGAGAAGGCGATTCGTCGCATCGATCAGGAAACGCGAACGCGCTTCAAGCAGACTTTCGATCAAGTCAACGAAGGCTTCGGTGAACTTTTTCCCAAGGTCTTCGGCGGCGGGGCCGCGTGGTTGACACTGACCGGCGAGGATTTGTTAGAGACGGGCGTGGCCATCATGGCGCGGCCGCCGGGCAAGAAAAACACCACCATCCATCTTCTCTCCGGGGGAGAAAAAGCGCTGACGGCACTGTCGCTGGTCTTCGCGATCTTCCAGCTCAATCCGGCTCCGTTTTGCATGCTGGACGAAGTCGATGCGCCGCTGGATGATGCCAACGTGGGACGTTATGCCAAGTTGGTGAAGGAAATGTCCGAGAGTGTTCAGTTCATTTACATCACGCATAACAAGATTGCCATGGAAGCTGCCGAACGATTGATGGGCGTGACGATGCAGGAGCCCGGTGTGTCACGGCTGGTATCGGTGGGAATCGACGAGGCGGCGGCCCTGGCGGACGCATGAATGACTTGCAGAAAATCGCCAAAAGGGTTACCAACGCTTTTGGGTGAGCTTCGACAGGGATAATGAAGGGTGATTGCTCTGAGCTAAGGGAACTACTTGACATTCAAAAAAAGTGGCCCTTTTTTTGTTAATCGCGCTATGCTTCTTCACGAACGAGTTTTAATCATGGCGCCAATAGCGAACAGGCAAGACGACCCATGGAACTAAGAGAGTGGCTGATCATCCTGGGGCTGGTGCTGGTGACGACCATCGTGATCGACGGTGTCCGTCGTCTCCAGCGCCAGCGCCGCGTTCCGCGCCTCGACCAGGCGACGCACAGTCAGGGTGCCGAGGGCAGGGACGCCGAGGAGGAAGATCCGGAAAAAGCGGCCCGCGAGGCCGAAATCAACTGGGAGTTGCCCAATGGTGGGGCACGCGTCGTCGGCGACGCGACCTTCACCCGCAGCGGCGAGCGCGAACCGGTACGTCCGGAGTCGCCGTTGCGTCAGGAGCGTATTCCCGAGGAAAAACTCAGGCCCAGCGTGCTCAAGCGGGGGCATGACCGTGCGCAGGAGGAATCGGCGACCGAGAGTCGGCGGCCCGGCATGCGTGGCATGAAGGACGCCATGCGAGCGGGTGCGCAGCGCATGAGTGCGTCGGCCCAGCGTTTCACGGCATCGTTCCAGCATGACGAGCGTGACGACGCCGATGAACATCCGCATCACGAGCCGACGCTGGGGGCGGCGCCATCCGCGCACGAGCCGGAGCGCGAATCGCAGGCGCCGGCCGCCGCGTCGCCGCGTTCGGCACGCGAGGATGCCGTGCGGCACCGTGAGGCACCGGCCAGGCCCGCAGCCAGTGAAGAGGCGCCGGCCTTCCGCGCCACTGCGCCTGCCGCCGATGATGTACATGAGACGCAGGCGCCGCCCTATGCCGCCGAGGTCGACACCCGTCATCAAGACGTGGTCACCGACCATCCGGCCGTGGAGCGCGCCAAGCGCAACCCGGTGCATGCCGAACGGGCGCGCGACGCCTTGTCGGATGCCGAGGAAGTCATCGTCATCAGCGTGCTGTCACGCGACGAAGGGGGCTTCCACGGACCGGATCTGCTCAACCTGATGCTGGCCTGCGGGCTGCGCTACTGTCATGAAATGGGGGTGTTCCATCGTTTCGAGACCGAATCGGACGACAGCGCCCTGCAGTTCACGATGGTCAACGTGCTCAAGCCCGGCGTGTTCGATCTCGACGGCATGGACGACTTCGTCACGCCCGGGGTCACCTTCCTGATGCCGCTTCCCAGTGCCCATGACAGCGCGGCGGCCTTCGAGGCCATGTTCGAGACCGCCATGGTGCTGGTGCGTAATCTGGGCGGTGAGCTGAAGGACGAGAACCGCAGCGTGATGACGGCGCAGACCGTGGAATTCGCACGCCAGCGCGTGCAGGAATTCGAACGTCGTCACCGCCTGCATCGCTATCAGGCCAACTAGCGCCGCGATCTTGCCTGTTCACGACGCCGACGGGACCCCAGTGGGGTCCCGTTTTTTCGTGTTTGATCCCGTGTGGCCGAGGCCGTGCCGCTACGCCGGGGGAGCCGTGCTCGCCCGCGCCGCAGCGAGTCACCGGGACGCGGGCGTGTCGATGAAGGCACGCAAAGCGGGGACGTCCAGGCAGCGATAGGTGAACGAGGGGCGTCCCACCTGCCCGTAATGAAACGACTCGCCGAGCACCCCGCGCTCGGTGAGGTGTTTCAGGTACTTGCGTACCGATACGCGCGACATGCCCGTCGCCGGCATCAGGCTCTCGGTGGTGAAGGTCTCGTCGTCCAGGGCGAGAATGGCCTGGGCGATTTGCGCCAGCGAGGGTGCGGTGAGTCCCTTGGGCAAGCCGTCGCCGCGAGTCGCCTGGCGCGGCCGGGCGGGCTGGAAGAGCCGGTCGAGATCGCGCTGGTCGGCTTGCTCGGGCAGGTGCGCCAGGGTGGCGCGTACGCGTCGGCAGGCCTCCACGGCGGCCTTGAAGCGCTCGAACTCGAAAGGCTTGACCAGATAGTCGCGCACCCCCAGGCGTCGGGCGGTCCGTACCGTCTCGGTCTCGCTGGCGGCGGTGATCAGGATGACGTCGATATCCCGCCCCAGACGCTGCAGGTAGCGCACGATTTCCAGTCCATTGCGGCCGCGCAGGTAGACATCGAGAAGGATGACGTCGACGTCGTCGCGTTCCAGGACATCCAGGGCGCCGGGCACATCGCCGCATTGCGCCACCAGGGTGACGTCGTCGAGGCGGTTGAGGTATTCGACGTTGAGGCGCATGACCATGGGGTCGTCCTCGACGATGAGTACGTGCAGTGGCGTATCGCTCATTCCGCGGGTCTCATTGCTCGCTGTCGGGGTGGGGCGGATACGGCATGGCGACTTCGATCAGCGTGCCGCGCCCCGGTTCTGAATACAACGTCAGGGTACCGTCATGGGCCTCGACATGCTCGCGGACCATGGCCAGGCCGAGGCCGCGTTGACGCCCCTTGGAGGAAATGCCGCTGGTGAAGATGCGCTGGCGCATGGCCTCGGGGATGCCGGGGCCGGTATCCTGCACATGCAGTGACAGCAGGTCGCTGTCGACACCCATGGTCAGCGTGACCTGGCGGACGTCTCGCTCGTCGACGGCATCGAAGGCGTTTTCCAGCAGGTTGCCCAGCACGATGACCAGGGTGTGGATCATGGCCGGCTCCCGAGGCGGGGGAATGGCGTCCTCGACGTCGATGCTCAAGGTGATGTCGCGCTCGCGGGCCTCGCTCTGCTTGCCGAGGAGAAAGCCCGCCAGCACCGGCTCGCCGATGCCCTCGACCAGCGCCGTGCCCGGCGCGACCTGATGATCCGCCACCTCGCGCAGGTAGCGTGCCAGGGCGGGGTAGGCCTCGAGCTGCACCAGCCCGAGCATGACGTGCAGCTTGTTCTTGAACTCGTGGGTCGCGGCGCGCAACGCCTCGGCGTAGCGGCGCACGCCGGTCAGCTCCTCGGCCAGCAGCCGCACCTCGCTCTTGTCGCGGAAGGTCGCCACCGCGCCGATCACCCGGCCCTGGTGGCGAATCGGCATGCGGTTGGCGAGCAGCGCCTGGCCGTTGATGAAGACCTCCTGGTCCAGCGAGGCTTGGCCGTGGCGCAGCACGGCGGGCAAGCCGCTCTGCGGCAGGTAGTCGGTGATCGGCGTGCCCAGCGTCGGCGTGTCCAGGCCTGCCTGGTCGAGCAGGGCATGGGCGGCGGTATTGGTCAGGGTGATGCGTCCGTCGACATCCACCGCGAGAATGCCTTCGTGCACCGAGCCGAGGATCGCCTGGCGTTCTTCCACCAGACGAGCGATCTGGTGCGGCTCCAGCCCCATCAGCACGCGCTTGATATAGCGTGCCAGCCAACTGGCGCCGAGGGTGCCCAGCAGCATCAACACGGCGATGCCGAGCATCACGTGCTGACGATTGTCGGCCAGTCGCGCGCCCAGCGTATCCAGCGTCACCCCCACCGAGACGGCACCGATCACCTCTCCGGCGTCGTCGACGACCGGCGCGAACCCGCGGATGCTGAGCCCCAGCGTGCCCTGTGCCCGCGAGGCATAGTGCTCGCCCTCGAGGGCCGGCCCCTCGTCGCCGCCCTGGAAATGCTCGCCGATACGCGTGCGATCGGGGTGGGTCAGACGCATGCCCCGATGATTCATGACCACGATGAAGTCCACGTCGAGACGGCGGCGCAAGTCGTCGATGTCGCCTTGCAGGTCGCTATCGGGCGCGAACGCGGTGGCATCGCCGCGCTGCTGCAAGGCACGCGCCACATCGCGCCGCGTGGCTACCACCTGGGCGATGTCGGTGACGCGGTCGGCCTGCGCCCTGGCCTGCGTATCGCGCAGGGTGGCATCGAACAGCCACAGGGCGACGCCCAGCGTGACGATGACGGTCGCGGCCACGAGCAGCGAGATCAGAACATTGAGGCGGGGCGTGGGCAGTCGCGGGTGGCGCATCGAGGGACCATATCGGATGGGTTTCGACCTTGGTGTAATTTCCAAGCGTGGGTGTCTATGCCGCGCAAGAAACCGTCGTTTTCAATAATTTCAAAACGCTTTAAAAAGTTGGCAAAGCTTGGTTCATGGCGTGTGCCACTTATCCTCGGCAGCGTTCACGTTCTCCGCCCGCGGGCGGATTCCAACACATGGAGCACGCCAATGAACAGTGCCGCTACGCAAACCCTGGACGACACCCGGCACGCTTCGCGCGCGTGGGGTGCGTTGCACATCTTCGGCATGCCGCTGCCGATCTTTTTCATCGCTTTTGCCGTCATGGTCGTGGCCATGTTCACCGACACCCTGCCGAGCGGCATGATCGGCGCCTTGCTGGTGATGATGATACTCGGTGAACTGCTGGGCTTCATCGGCGATCGCCTGCCGATCATCAAGAGCTACCTGGGCGGGGGCGCGATCCTGGCCATCTTCGGTGCGGCCACCCTGGTCTATGTCGACTGGCTGCCCACCGACGTCTCCGAGAACGTCACCCAGTTCATGAAAGGCGGCGGCTTTCTCAATTTCTATATCGCTGCCCTGATCACCGGCAGCATCCTGGGCATGGATTCCAAGGTCCTGGTCAAGGTCGGGTCGCGTTACGCGCTGCCGTTGATCTGCGCGGTGTTCTTCGCCGGGCTGTTCGCGGTCATCGTCGGCGCCTTGATGGGCTTCTCGATGCAGGATGCCCTGGTGGTCATCACCCTGCCGATCCTGGGTGGCGGCATGGGCGCCGGCGCGGTGCCCATGAGCCAGATCTACGAACAGCTTCTCGGGCAGCCGGCAAGCTACTACATCTCCATCCTGGTGCCGGCGCTGGCTCTGGGCAACGTGTTCGCGATCATCATCGCGGGCCTGCTCAACGGCCTGGCCAAACGGTTCCCGGGACTGACCGGTGACGGCCAGATGATGCCGGGCGTGGAAATCGAGGAGCGCAAGAGCAGCTTCGATCTCGCCAAGCTGGGCATCGGCGTCGTGGCGGCGCTGACCTTCTTCACCGCCGGGCAGATTCTGGGTGGCTTCATTCCGCTGCATCCCTACGCCCTGATGATCATCCTGGTCGCCGTGCTCAAGATCGCCAACGTGGTGCCGGAGAGCGTCAACGAATCCGCCTCGCAGTGGTTCCAGTTCGTCGCCAAGAACTGGACCTTCGCGCTGCTGTTCGGGATCGGCATCGCCTACACCGACCTGGGACAGGTGATCGAGGCGATCACCCCGACCTATGTATTGATCGTGCTCGCCGTGGTGGCCGGTGCGGCCTTCGGCGCGGGGCTGGTCGGCAAGCTGGTCGGCTTCTACCCGATCGAGTCGGCCATCACCGCCGGCCTGTGCATGGCCAACATGGGCGGCACCGGCGACGTCGCGGTGCTGTCTGCCGCCAAGCGCATGCAGCTGATGCCCTTCGCGCAGATCTCCTCGCGCCTGGGGGGCGCCTTGATCCTGCTGATCTCGAGCATCATCGTGCCGATGTTCTTCACCTGACACGCGGCTCGCCACGTGCACCGCGATGCCCAAGGGCGCCACTGTGTGGCGCCCTTTTTGCGTGGCAGGGCCTGGCCTAGCCCTCTTCCTCGTCGTCGGCCAGCTCGCGCCCGAAAGCGCGCCACTGGGCGAGGGTCATGACCTCGGTGCTTTCCGTCTGCAAATCGTGCGCGATGAGCAGTTCGCCCCGTTCGAGCTGGCGCTTGAGCTCGCGCACCCAGGCGGTCATGCCTTCGCCTTCATCGGTGGTGTCGTATCCCTCGCGGGTGACGAAACCCTCCAGCAGCGCGTCCAGCGTGTCGGCCGGCAGCATGCGGTAGGGGACTTCGATGAAACGTCCGCTCATGGTGTGTCCTCCGGGGCTGTTGGCTGGGCGTCTTCCGAGGAGGCACCTTCCCAGTGCGCCAGGCGCTGCAGGAACTCGCGCTCGTCGATCACCTCCACGCCCAGGTTCTGGGCCTTCTCCAGCTTGCTGCCGGCGGCCTCTCCGGCGACCACGCCGGCGGTCTTCTTGGAGACGCTGCCCGAGACCTTGGCGCCGAGCGCCTGCAGACGCGCCTTGCCGTCATCGCGGGTCATGCTCTCCAGGGTACCGGTCAGTACCCAGGTCTGGCCGGCGAGCGGCTGGGGACGGCCGGCGATCTCGACCTCCTCCCAGGTGACGCCGACCCCCTGCAGGTCCTCGAGCGTTTCCTGGTTGTGGGGCTGGCGGAAGAAGGTGTGAATATGCCGGGCGACCACCGGTCCCACGTCCTCGACCGCTTCCAGCGACTCCAGAGACGCCTCCGACAAGGCCTGCAGCGAGCCGAAGTGGCGTGCCAGGCTCGCGGCGGTGGCCTCGCCCACTTCACGGATGCCGATGGCGTAGATGAACCGCGCCAGGGTGGTGTGCTTGGCGGCTTCCAGCGCGTTGACCAGGTTGTTGGCGGACTTTTCCGCCAACCGGGGCAGTTCGGCAAGCCGCTCGGCCTCGAGCCGGAACAGGTCCGCCGGTGTCTTGACCCATTCGCGCTCGACCAGCAGGTCGATCAACTTCTCGCCCAGGCCGTCGATATCCAGCGCGCGGCGGCTGGCGAAGTGCTTCAGCGCCTCCTTGCGCTGGGCCGGGCAGAACAGCCCGCCGGAGCAGCGCGCCGCGACCTCGCCTTCGAGGCGCTCGGTCTGTGAGCCGCACACCGGGCAGTGCTCGGGCATCTCGATGGCGCGTGTCGTGGCCGGTCGCTGCGATTCGACGACCCCCACGATCTGGGGGATGACGTCGCCGGCGCGCCGCACGATGACGGTGTCTCCGATGCGTACGCCCAGGCGTTCGATCTCGTCCATGTTGTGCAAGGTGGCGTTGGCGACGGTGACACCGGCCACCTGGACCGGCTCGAGCTTGGCCACCGGCGTCAGCGTGCCGACACGGCCCACCTGGAAGACCACGTCGTTGAGCGTGGTGGTCTGCTCCTGAGCGGGGTACTTGTAGGCGATGGCCCAGCGCGGCGCCCGCGAGACGAAGCCCAGTTCGCGCTGATCGCGCAGGCTGTCGACCTTGATCACGGCGCCGTCGATGTCGTAATCGAGTCCGTTGCGCTGTTCGCCCAGGCGATGGCAGAAGTCGATCACGCCGCGCTCGCCCTTGACCACGTCGAGCAGCGGGCTGGTGCGAAAGCCCAGCGTCCGCAGGCGCTTGAGATAATCGGAATGCGAGTGTGCGTCATCCTCGCCTTCGAGCCGGGCGACCTGATAGGCGCAGAACTCCAGTGGCCGCGCGGCGGCGATCGAGGAATCCAGCTGGCGCAGGCTGCCGGCGGCGGCGTTGCGCGGGTTGGCGAACACCTTGTCGCCGTTTTCGCGGGCGCGATCGTTAAGCGCCTCGAACCCCGAGTGGCGCATGTAGACCTCGCCGCGTACCTCGATCAGCGGCGGAATCGAGTCGCCACGCAGCTTGAGCGGAATCGAGCGGATGGTGCGCAGATTGAGCGTGACATCCTCGCCGGTGCGCCCGTCACCGCGCGTGGCGCCCTGGACCAGTCGTCCGTTCTCGTAGACCAGCGCCACCGCCAGGCCGTCGAGCTTGGGTTCGCAGCAAAACGCGAGCGTGTCGCCGTCGCACTCGAGCTTGTCCGCGACGCGCTTGACGAAGGCCGCCAGCTCAGCGTCGTCGAAGGCGTTGTCCAGCGACAGCATGGGCACGGCATGGGTCACTTCCTCGAAACGCTCGGCGGGGGCCGCCCCGACCCGCTGCGTGGGGGAATCCGGCGTCTTCAGCTCGGGGTGCTCGGCCTCCAGTGACTGCAGCTCGCGCAGCAGGGCATCGTACTCCGCGTCGGTGATGCGGGGATCGTCCTCGACGTAGTACTGGTAGTTGGCGTCGTCCAACTGCTGGTGCAGGGTGTCGGCCCGCTCGCGGACCGCTTGGGGAATCTGACTCATGGCGTCTCGGTGGTGGTCGGTGACGTCTGGGCGTCATCGTTCGGCGATGACGTCGATAGTGTAGCGTTTCCGCGGGTCGCGTTTCCGCGAATGATATCGGCGATGAGACGTCGACCGGGATGGAGATGGTCGATCAGCTCGCGTTCCAGCGGCAGGGGCTCGTCGCACAGGCGGGAGGCGATGACTTCGGCGCACAGCGGCGCGCTGGCCAGCCCCCGCGAGCCATGCGCGGCACTGACCCACAGGCCGGGATGATGGCGGCCGGCGGTGGACGGTACACGACGGGCATCGGCCCCGAGCACGGCGTAGTCATCGAGCCAGGCCTCGCGCACGGGCACCGGCCCGGCGTAGGGCGACTTGTCGGGGCTGGCGGCGCGCAGGCTGGCGCGGCCCTCGCAGGCAGCCGGGTCGAGCGTGACGCCGGCCGCGCGCAGCGCCTCGGCGAAGGCGGGCAGGGTGGCGGTGAATTCGTCCAGGTTGCGCGCATGATCCGCCGTGCGCACGGCGGTGTCGGTATCGCCGGGGGCGAAGGTCGCGCCGAGGCTGAGCACCCCCTCCATCGCCGGGGCGACATACCCGCCCGCGCAGACCACGCGTGCCAATGACGGCGCATCGGCGGGCACCGGCACGTGGGTGAGCTGGCCGCGAATCGGCTTGAGCGGCAGGCCGGCCAGAGGCGTGAAGCGCGGTGTCTCGTGGGCGGTGGCGACGACCACGTGATCGGCCGTGAGCGTGCTGCCATCGGTCAGCGCGATGCGCCAGGCATCGGCGTCGGCATCGAAGTCGAGATCGTGCGCCTCGCCGCACCGCTGGGTGATGCCGGGGCTTGCGGCCAGTTGCCGGCACAACCGGTCGGGACGCACCCACCCGGCCTGGGGATAGTCGAGCCCCGGCGCGTCGAGCGGTGTGCCGGCGGCCTGGCTCGCGGTGGCGGCGTCCACGCCGTGCACCACGCGCTCGGGCAGGGCGTGATGGGCCAGGAAGCGCTGCTGGCGGGTGGCTTCCTTGGCGCCGGGCGCCAGCTGCAGCACGCCGCAGTCCTGCCACAGGCGCTGCTCGGGGTCGAGGACGGTCAGCCAGCGCCGCGTGTACAGCAGGCCGGCGAGATAGACACGGCTCTGCGGATTGGTCTCGGCGGCGAGCTTGACGTAGAGCGCGCCCTGGCGATTGCCGGAAGCGCCCGCGCCGGGGGCGTCGCGCTCGAGCAACGTGACCTCGACCCCGCGGCGGGCCAGGGCGGCGGCCACGCTGGTTCCGGCGAGCCCCGCCCCGATGACCACCACGTGCCGGGCGGGGCGGGCGTGCGGCGGCGTGAACCAGGGCGAGGATGCGCGTCGCCTGTCATCCGGCGGCGCGGCGATCTCGCCGCACAGCATCTCGCGCTTGCGGCCGAAGCCGGGCGTCTTGCGCCAGGTGAAGCCCGCATCGCGCAGCCCGCGCTTGACCACGCCGGCGCAGGTGAAGGTAGCGAAGGTGGCGCCGGGGCGGCTGACCTGGGCCATCGCCGCGAACAGCTCGGGCTGCCACATGTCGGGGTTCTTGGCCGGCGAGAAACCATCCAGAAACCAGGCGTCGACACGGCCATCGAGACGCGACAGGCGCTCGGCGGCATCGCCGAAGTGCAGGTCCAGCACCACGCGTGACGACAGCCACAGCCGATGCACGCCGCCGACCGGCTCGGGCCACTGGTCGAGCAGGGCGCCGGCACGTGCGGCCATGTCCGGCCAGATCGCCAGCGCACGCGCCAGGGCATCATGCGGCAAGGGATATTTCTCGGTGGACACCAGGTGCAGGCGGGCCTCGGCGGGCGCGTGGCGCTCGAAGCACGCCCAGGCGCACAGCATGTTGAGGCCGGTGCCGAAGCCGGTTTCGCCGATCACGAACGCCCGTGTCTCGCGCCAGGCGGCGAAACGCTCGGGCAGGCGGTTGCCCTCCACGAAGACGTGACCGGTCTCGGCGCGGCCGTCGTGGCGCGAGAAATACACATCGCCATACGCGCTGGCGTAGGGCGCGTCGCTGATGTCGTCGGCACGCCATTCCAGCTCGGGCGGCGCGAGGGCGGTCAACGGCGGCAGGGGACGCGAAACGGCGGGCATGGCACTCGTTACCAGATCAAGAACTGGTTAAAAATTGATCGAAATCGGCAAGGCGGCGTGACGACTGCCATCGAGAAAGCCGTCCGCCGCCTCTTCACAGTTTTATCCACACCTGGTGTGCACAAAAGCTTGGCGCCCAGGTGTGGATAAACGCCGTTACGGCAAGACCTTCTTGAACGGCTTGACGGTGACCTTGGCGTAGACGCCTGCGATCACGAAGGGATCGGCATCGGCCCACGCCTGGGCATCCTGCAGGCTGTCGAACTCGGCGATCACCACGCTGCCGGTGAAGCCGGCCTCGCCCGGGTCCTCGGCATCCACGGCGGGGCTGGGGCCGGCGAGAACCAGGCGCCCTTCGTCGCGCAGTTTCTCGAGACGCGCCAGGTGATCCGGGCGTGCCGCCTTGCGACGTTCCAGGCTGTCTTGCACATCGTCGCTAACGATCGAGTAAAGCATCAGACGTCATCCTTCTGGTGGTCGTTTTGCGAAAGCGTATCACGGGGCATGTGCCGAGCCAGGTAGACCCCCTGGCCGAGCACGAACAGCAGG
Organism: Chromohalobacter sp.; assembly: GCF_039830575.1. Lineage (NCBI taxonomy): Bacteria > Pseudomonadati > Pseudomonadota > Gammaproteobacteria > Oceanospirillales > Halomonadaceae > Chromohalobacter > Chromohalobacter sp. The sequence continues at coordinate 238,852 of NZ_JBDOOX010000006.1, forward strand.
GTCAGCCCGAGCATGCCGAACAGCTTGAAGTTGACCCAGGTGGCCTCGTCGTAGGTCTTGAAGACATACACATTGATCGCGCCCAGGGCGATGAAGAACGCCACCCAGGCGAGATTGAGGCGCCGCCAGGCGGCGGCGGGCAGGGCGATGGCCTTGCCCATCATGCGTTCGATCAGGGTCTTGCCGCCGAACAGCGGGGCGACCAGGAAGGCGAACGCGAACAGCCAATTGACCACCGTCGGCTTCCACTGGATGAAGGCGGCGTCGTGGAAAATCACGGTGGCGCCGCCCATCACCACGACCAGGGCCAGGGTGATCAATTGCATCTTTTCCACACGCCGGTAACGCCACCAGACGAAGGCGACCTGCGCGAGCGTGGCGGGAATCAATACCAGGGTGGCGAGGAGGATATCGTCACTGAGGTGATACACCGCGAAGAACAGCGCGATGGGCAGGAAATCCACAAGCATTTTCATCGACGAGCATCCTGTGAGGTGCCGGTGAGGCCGGGAATTGACCCGGCGGCGCCCAAACGAGCACTATGGCGACCCTATTCTGACAAAGACGCCGCACCGCGTCATGCCCATGACCCAACCCTTGCCGCCCTTGCCCGAGACCTTCGAGGCCGATCTGGGGCTCGATCTGCACATGCATTCCACCGCGTCGGATGGCGCGCTCTCGCCCTGCGCCCTGGCCGAGGCCTGCCAGGCCAAGGGCGTCACGCGGTTTTGCCTCACCGACCACGATACCGTGGCAGGGGTCGCCGAGGCGCAGCGGCACGCTGACAGTCTGGGCCTGCGTTGCCTGGCGGGCAGCGAGTTATCCACCTTGTGGCGGGGCATCGGCATTCACGTGGTGGCCCTGCTGCCCAGCGGCGCGCATGGCGCCCTCGAGGCAGGGCTCGCCGCCCAGGCCCGGGCGCGCGACGCGCGCGCCGAGGAAATCGCCCACCGGCTGGAAAAGGTCGGGCTCGATGCGGCGCTGGCCCGAGCCCGGGAGCAGGCCGGCAGCGAACGCCCCCTGGGGCGGCCGGATTTCGCCAAGGCCCTGGTGGCCGCCGAGGTGGTGCCGGACATGCCCACGGCGTTCAAGAAATACCTGGGTGCCGGCAAGCCCGGTGACGTGAAGACGCATTGGCCCTATCTCAGCGAGGTGGTCGAATGGATTCGCGACAGCCAGGGCATCGCGGTGCTGGCGCATCCCTTGCGTTATCGGCTGACGCATCGCAAGCGCGGTCAGCTGCTGGATGCCTTCCGCGAGGCGGGAGGCGAGGCCGCCGAGTTGATCAGCGGCCACCAGAACGCCGACGTGGGACGCGATCTGGCTCGCCAGCTCGAGGCGCGCGATCTCATGGGCTCGCAAGGCAGCGACTTCCATTATCCCGGTGGCCCGTTGGCGCCGGGCGTGATGAGCGCGCCGCCGCGCTGCTCGGTGACCCCGGTGTGGCGGCATCCCAAGCTTGCGACATTCGCCGCGTGAGGCTATTGCTGGTCGAAGCAAGGCACGTCGTTCGGCGTCGCGCTTTCGGTCCCGCTCCAAGGAGGTAGGCATGACCCAGTTCTTTCAGATCCACCCCGACAATCCCCAGAAGCGACTCATCGATCAGACGCTGACGATACTGCGTGGTGGCGGCGTGATCGCCTACCCCACCGACTCCGGCTATGCGCTCGGCTGCTGCCTGGGCGACAAGAAGGCCATCGAGAAGATCAAGTGGCTGCGCTCGCTGGACGACAAGCACAACTTCACCCTGATGTGCTCCGACCTGTCCGAGATCGGCACCTACGCCAAGGTGGACAACGCCGTGTTCCGCCTGCTCAAGGCGCATACGCCGGGGCCCTACACCTTCATCCTCAACGCCACCAGCGAAGTGCCGCGCCTGCTGCTGCATCCCAAGCGGCGCTCGATCGGGGTGCGCGTGCCGGACCACCGCATTACCCATGCGCTGCTCGACGCCCTGGGCGAGCCGCTGATGAGCGTGACGCTGATTCCGGTGGACGAGGACCTGCCGATGACCGATCCCGAGGTGATTCGTGATCGCTTCGGCGCGCATCTCGACGCGGTCATCGACGGCGGGGCCTGCCATCTCGATCCCACCACGGTGGTGGATGTCCGCGAGATTCCGCCCACGATCGTCCGCGAGGGACGCGGGGACGTCGCGCCGTTCCAGTAAGCACGGGGCAAGGTAGAAAGCCGCGGTGACAAGCCTTCACGAGAGCGCCATGCCCCTTCCCTGGGTGCTGCATTCGTCATCCATGACGCATGACCCTCGCGCCGGCTTGTCACCGGCCTGGCTCTCACGAAACGCCCCTGGTTTCAGTGCCCCTGCTGCGAGGCGCCATCTGCCTCGTCTCTCAGGCGGGGATCCTGGGTGTCCTCGTCGAGCCAGGTGCCGCAGCGTCGGCAGTAGCGTGAGTCGTGCTCGTGGCGATCGAGACCGCAACCGGGGCAGGCTTCGTTGGAATAACGCTGCTCGCGCAGCGAGCGAATCACCTCGGCGGAGAACACCCCGGTGGGCACGGCGATGATCGAATAACCGATCAGCATGACCATCATCGAGATGAACTGGCCCAGCGGGGTGACCGGCGTGATGTCGCCATAACCCACCGTGGTCAGGGTGACCACGCCCCAGTAGACCGCCGTGGGGATATTGCTGAAGCCCGCTTCGGGAGGCTCGATCAGATAGACCAGGCTGCTGAAGATGATCACGACCATCAGCACGCCGAACAGGAACAGCAGGATCTGGTGCCAGCTGTTCTTCAGCGCATCGATCAGCAGTCGCCCCTCGCCGACGAACTGCATCAGCCGCAGCACGCGGAAGATGCGCAGCACGCGCAGCAGCCTCACCACCAGCAGCGATTGCCCCCAGGGGAACAGCAGGGCCAGCCAGGTGGGCAGGATCGACAGCAGGTCGATCACGCCATAGAACGAGGTCAGATATTTGAGAGGCCGCTCCAGGCAGTACAGGCGGGCCGCCAGCTCCAATGTGAACAGCAGCGTGAAGGCCCATTCCGCCTCGTAGAAGAGCGTGCCGAACGCGCTGTGATAGCTGTCGACGCTATCCAGCATGACCACGGCCACGCTGGCCAGGATCATCAGGATCAGGCCGATATCGAAGCTCTTGGCCAGACGGCTGTCCGACTCGAAGATGATCTGGAACAAGCGGGTACGTAGGCCGACGGCGGCCGGTCGCAAATCTGCCAAGTGTTATCTCCTTGGGCGTCGCTGGTCGAGCTCGGCTCAGTGCGCATCCAGCGCGGCGAGCAGGGCCAGGCTGTGTTGTCCGAATCGTGGGGTCAGCCACTGCGGCCCGTCGAGCGCTTCGGCCAGCCAACCAGCCGGCTGACGCACGGCCGTGGTCAGGCGAGTGTCCTCGGCCAGGGACCGGAAGGCGTGCCGAGCGTGGTTCAAGAATTCGGCTTCGCCGCTATCGCCCAGTGCGTCGAGGGCGGCGATCGCTTGCTCGGCGTGGTGCCGCGGCGTGGCGTTGCGCAGCTCCGCGGCATCGCCGGGCAGCGTCCAGCCATCCTGCAGGGCCGCGCCGCGCTGAGCCTTGCTGGCATTGGCCGGACGCAGGGCGACCTCGTCCGCCAGCGACGCGGCCAGTTGCCACAGGGCCTCGGGGCTGCCCGTCTTGAGTTCGAGTTCGAGTTCGCGAATCGGCACGTGCCGATCCCCGGCGTGGATGGTGCCGATGTCCAGGGCGACCTCGATGGTAGCGTCCGCCTCGACGATGTCCCAGCGCTCGCGGGTGAAGTCGGTGGTGAAGCGCGGCACGAGCGCGGCGAGATCCGCATCACTCAGGACGCCGGGGGCGTGCTGGCGGATGCCGTCGAGATCCAGCGCGTCGCCGGCGATCGGCCACTCCCACTCGCCGCGAGCGTGCAGGCCGCCCTGGCCGCTGCCCGCAGTCTTCAGGGTCTGCAGATGGCCGTCCGGCGTGCGCCGGATGCGCAGGGCGATGCGTGCGCGTTCCAGGGCACGTGAGGGCGTGTCGTAATAGGTGTTGGCCAGCCAGGCACGGTGCGCGGTGTGGCCGGCCAGGCGGGGATGCCGGCGCAATGCGTCGGGGCCGCTATCGCCCAGTGCGAGCTTGAGTTCGATTTCCTGAGACATGCCGGTCCTGTTGCGTTGATGACAAGGGGATGAATTTTCCATGACGCGAAGGGGTGCAGTCACTATACTGACGCCGCCATTCCCAACGCATCGAATCTGACATTATGGTGACTTCCAATCCGTTTTCGGCGCTGTTCGGACGATCGCCTTTCGAGCCCTTGCTCGCGCATATCGTCAAGACCAGCGAGTGTGCCGAACGACTCTTGCCGTTTTTCGATGCCACGCAGGCGGGCAACTGGGACGAGGCCGCCACGCATCGCGAAGCGATCACCGAACTCGAGCACGAGGCCGATACGCTCAAGACCGAGCTGCGCCTCAACCTTCCCAATACCATGTTTCTGCCGGTCTCGCGCTCCGACCTGCTGGAGTTGATCAGCGTACAGGACAAGATCGCCAACAAGGCGCGCGACATCACCGGCATCATGCTGGGCCGCGAAATGCAGATCCCGGCCTCGCTGGCACCGGCGATGCGGGCGTATCTGGAAACCGCCATCGCCACCGTCAGCCAGGCTCGCAAGGCGCTCGAGGAACTCGAGGAGCTGCTCGAGTCCGGTTTCGGGCGCAATGTCTCGGATGTCATGCACGATTTCATCCGCGAGCTCCACGAACTCGAGCACAAAGCCGACGATCAGCAAGTGCAGATTCGTCGCCAGCTCTTCCAGCTGGAAGCCGAACTGCCGCCGGTCGACGTGATCTTTCTCTACAAGATCATCGAGTGGATCGGTGAGCTGTCCGATCGCGCCGAGCGCGTCGGCAGCCGTCTTCAAATCCTCACGGCCCGCTAAGACGGGCCGTGTGATTTTTCGTCTCACGCCAGCCAGATAGAACTTGCCTATGTCCATCATTGCGCAATACGGCGATGTCTTCATCATTCTCGCCTGCATTTTCGGTTTCTTCATGGCCTGGGGGGTAGGGGCCAACGATGTGGCCAATGCCATGGGGACCTCGGTGGGGTCCAAGGCCATTACCATCCGTCAGGCGATCCTCATCGCCGTGGTGTTCGAATTCCTCGGTGCGTGGCTGGCCGGGGGACAGGTCACCAACACCATCCGCAAGGGCATCATCGATCCCGCCTTGCTGTCCGACGATCCGCAATTGCTGATCTACGGCATGCTGGCGTCGCTGCTGGCCGCCGGGGTGTGGTTGTTCATCGCCTCCATGCGCGGCTGGCCGGTCTCCACCACGCATTCCATCGTCGGTGCCATCGTCGGCTTCGCGGTCGCCGGGCTGGGGGTCGACTCGGTGGGCTGGCCCAAGGTCGGCCAGATCGCGGCGAGCTGGGTGGTGTCGCCGCTGCTGGCGGGCTCCATCGCCTTCGTGCTGTTCAAGTCGGTGCAGTTCTTGATCTTCGAAAACCGTGACCCCTTCGCCGCCGCCAAGCGCTACGTGCCGGGCTATATCTTCCTGGTCGGCTTCGTCGTGGCGATGGTCACGCTGGTCAAGGGCCTGTCCCACGTCGGCCTGGAGATGAGCTTCGGCGACAGCCTGCTGATCGCGATCGGCATCGGCCTGGTGGTCATGGTCATCGGCATCCTGATGGAAAATCGCGTCGATCGGGCCAAGCGCCAGCGCAGCAGCTCCAGCTTCGACTTCAACAGCGTCGAGCGTGTGTTCGGCGTGCTGATGATGTTCACGGCCTGTGCCATGGCCTTCGCGCACGGCTCCAACGATGTCGCCAACGCCGTCGGTCCCCTGGCGGCGGTCATCAGCGTGGTCGACTCGCAGGGCGATGTCGGCGGCGCGGCAGCGCTGCCCTGGTGGGTACTGATTCTGGGCGGCGGCGGCATCGTCGTCGGCCTGGTGACCTATGGCCACAAGGTCATCGCCACGGTGGGCACGGGCATCACCGAGCTGACGCCGAGCCGTGGCTTCGCCGCGACCCTGGCGGCGGCGACGACCGTGGTACTGGCCTCGGGCACCGGCCTGCCGGTCTCGACCACCCAGACACTGGTCGGCGCGGTGCTGGGGGTCGGTCTGGCCCGTGGCATGGCAGCGCTCAACCTGCGCGTGCTGGGCACCATCGCGCTTTCCTGGGTGATCACCCTGCCGGCCGGGGCGCTGCTGTCGATCATGTTCTTCTTCATGTTCAAGGGCATGTTCGGCTAGCACGCGAGCCGAGCGAGTCGCCGCATCGCGAGGCGGGATCGGAGCTACCGGTCCCGCCTTTTCTATGCCTCTGATATAGTCATGATGTCTTTCCTTCCTGCAGCTGGAGCGGGCCTTGAACACGCGCTTTCCCTTCGCCGACTGGTTTCGTAATTCGTCTCCGTATATCAATGCGCATCGCGGACGTACGTTCGTGGTGCTCATCGAGGGCGAGGCCTTGGCATCCGAGCGATGGGAGCCGCTGCTGCAGGACCTGGCGCTGCTGCATACCCTGGGCGTACGCCTGGTGATGGTCTTCGGCATTCGCCCCCAGGTCGGCGAGGCGCTGAGCGCGGAGGGCATCGCGCCGCGCCGGATCGACGGTCGCTGGGTGGCCGACGGGGCGATCATGCGTCATGTCGAACGTATCGCCGCCGAGCTGCGCCTCAAGATCGAAGCGCGCCTGTCGCTGGGCCTGCCCAACACGCCCCTGCACGGTGTCGAGCTGACGGTGGTGTCCGGCAACCTGGTCACGGCGAAACCGCTGGGCGTGCGCAACGGCGTGGACTTCCACCACAGCGGCGAGGTACGCCGCGTGCGCAGCCAGGCCATCGCCGAGCTGCTGTCCCAGGAAACCCTGGTGCTGCTGCCGCCGCTGGGCTATTCGAGCACCGGCGAGGTGTTCGATCTGGATGCGGCCGATGTCGCCCAGCACGTCGCCATGGGGCTGGGCGCCGACAAGCTGATCCTGCTCGGCGACGCGGCGGGGCTGCACGACGCCAGCGGCTTGCTGCAGCGCCAGTTGACGCCTCAGGAAGCGGAACCCCTGCGCCGTCAGGCACCGCCCGGCAGCGAGCTGGCGCGACACCTGGGGGCGGCCTGCGAAGCGGCGCGTCACGGCGTGGCACGCACGCACCTGCTTTCCTGGCACGATCGCGATGCCTTGCTGGGTGAGCTGTTCACCCGAGACGGGGTCGGTACCATGATCACCCAGCACCGTTACGAGCAGTTGCGCCGCGCGACGCTGGAAGACGTGGGCGGCCTGCTCGAACTGCTGCGTCCGCTTGAGGAGCGCGGCATGCTGGTGGCCCGCTCGCGGGAACGCCTCGAGCATCAGGTCGACGATTACTGGGTCATCGAGCGCGACGGCATGATCATCGGCTGCGGTGCCCTGCATGCCTACCCCGACGCCTGCATGGGCGAGCTGGCCTGCGTCGCCGTACATGGCGACTATCGGGGTGGCGCCCGGGGCGACCTGCTGTTGGCCGAGATCGAGCGCGAATCGCGTCGGCGCGGTTTCACCGCCTTGTTCGCGCTCACCACCCACACCACGCACTGGTTCCTCGAGCGCGGCTTCCGGCTCGATGGCCTGGAGGCGCTGCCGCACATGCGCCGCGATTCCTACAATCACGCGCGTCAATCCAAGGTGTTGCTCAAACCCCTCACCTGATCCTGTCTGCCCGCGCCGCTTCGCGCCCCCGTCAACGGCGCGGGCGGCGTCTCGCCCGGCCATGACCTGTCGCTTTCTCTCTACGGGTGTCTCCAAATGGAGACGTAATAAGTCATTGATTTTTAGGAATTAAGAGGTTTTCGGCCATATCGCGTTGGGGAATGGCGACGTTATTGGTCGCCAATCTCGCCCCGTGAGCGGCAAATGTCGGAAGTGGCCGCGAATGGCCCGGTTGGCATGTTTGCAAGTTATTGTTTTTAGTGGTTTTTCAAAAAACTGGCACGCCAATCGCAATGTATAGGGCGAGCAACGGGAAGCGGTTCAACACGGCTCGAGCCGTTTCTCGATCGATCACGCCAGGCGTTCCGGTCACAACCCTGTGCGTAAGGTCTGGCGAGATCGATCAACGTCTGCTCCACGCGATGTGTGACTTAGGTTGCGATGAGACGGGTACCGCCTACGGGCATGGATAGGTACCAAAAGGGCAAGGATGCCCAGGCAAGGATGCCACCCCCTTCGGGGGTCTGATTTCGCCACGCCGCCTCGGCGGCATGGCACCGAACGAAGCGACGGCCAGTCCGTCAACATGGGTGCTTTTTTCCTGGCAATGTACGGCACTCATGGCTTCGTGGGCCTTCGGGCCCATCGATCACTCTCGAGAGTTCAGCCAGGTGGATGTTCGAGAGTGTTCACTTGACCCTTCAGTTCCCTGCGTACCTTGGGCCGGATTTTCCGGCCCACTTTTTTTGCGCGCCTGCTAGATGTCGCGCGTCCGCCACAGGCGACAAGCCGGGGCAAGCGAAGGGGCCATCACGAAGCGCTCGATCGGCAGGGCGACCAGAAGCCCGGCAGGCGAGTGTAACTCTGTTATCCTGTGCGGATAAGATTACATGGCATCCACCCTCTTTCTGCATAGAATCGCGCTCATGGCCACTCAGGTCTCTCGCCGCTGGCGTCCCCGTTCATTGTTGCAGTTGGTATTGCTCGCCTTCGTCATGGTGATGCTGCCGATTGCCGTTCTCATGTTTCAGGCCGGTCAGGCGCTTTCCGAACTTTCGTCGCTGGCCGACGTGAGCGCACGCCAGGCGGTGGAACAAACCCGTCGTGCCCGTACCCTCAGCAATCTGGCCCTGGAGATGGAGCGCAGCGCGCGCCAGTACGCGGTGCTCGAGCAAGAAGGGCTGCTCGATATCTACAACGAGAAGGCCGAGCGCTACGCGGAACTGCTCGATGAGCACGCCCCCCTGCTGCCCGACGATCCCGACATTCCGCGGCTGCGCGAGCAACTGGGCGAACTCGAGGCCCTGCCGGACATGCCCATCGAGGAATTCCGCGAGCAACTGGCGGCGTTCGGCGACTTCTCCCAGCGCACCGACAACGTGCGCCAGGCCACCAACCAGCTCATCGACGACCGCATTGATGCCATTCGCGAGCGCGCCGGCACGGTACGCGGTCAGCTCTGGCTGCAGACCGCCGTGCTGGTGTCGGTGAGCCTGGTGCTCATGCTGTTCTTCACCTGGTTGATCATCCGCCCCATTCGTCAGCTCGAACGGCGCATCTTCAGTCTGGGCAGCGGCATGGAACCCGCCTCGTCGCAGCATATCCAGGGGCCGGCGGAGCTGGTCAGCCTGGGCGAGCGCCTGACCTGGCTCTCCGGGCGTCTCACCGAGCTGGAGGCGCAGAAGCAACAGTTCCTGCGGCATATGTCCCACGAGCTGAAGACGCCGCTGGCCAGCGTGCGCGAAGGCACGGCGCTGCTGTCCGACGGCGTGGTGGGCGAGCTGAGCGAGCGCCAGCGGGAAATCGTCGGCTTGATCGATGTCAGTGGTCAGGAACTGCAGGAGCTCATCGAACAGCTGCTCGACTATAATCTGTTGCAGCACAGTCGCGGCCTCAAGGTGACGCGTTTCGATCTGGTCACGGTGATCCAGGAGGTGCTCGCCAAGCATCGCCTGGCACTCGACAAGAAGGGCATGCGGGTCGAATGGCCGCAGCATGCGCCACTGCCCTGGCAGGCCGACCGCGAACGGACGGCCAGTATCCTGGACAACCTGGTTTCCAATGCCATCGCCTACGGCGAAGACGGCGGCTATCTGGCGCTGCGGGTTCGCCAGCATCAGGCCTCGCTGATCGTCGACGTCGCCAATACCGGCGAACCCATCGACGACGAGGATCGAGCGCATCTCTTCGAGGCATTCTATCAAGGCCGCATGCGACGCAAGGGTGCCCTCAAGGGCTCGGGAATCGGGCTGTCGGTGGCCGCCGACTGCGCCAGGGTCCAGCAAGGGCGGCTGGAACTGGTCGAGGATGACGACTTCCCGGTCTGCTTTCGCCTGACATTGCCCGAGGTCTCGTCGTCGGAGGGAGAACCCGCGACCGATGACGCCTCCATAACGACGCCGGTCACACGAATGCCGGCGCTTGACGCAAGGAACTCGAACTCATGAACATCCGGATGCTGCTAGTGGCGCTATGCGCCAGCTCGCTATTGACCGGTTGCCAGTGGCTGGCCCAGCAGCCGCCCCCGCCGGAGGCTCCGATCACCTCCTGTGACGGCGATATTCCGCAACTGGCCGACAACGTCTGCCTGGTGGATGACTGGGTGGCCTTCGGCCTGGCGGCGCAGCGCGGGGACAGCGAATGGCGCCAGACCATGCTGGTACGCCTGGACGGCGACATGCCGCATCTCAAGCTGGCACGGGCCACGGTACTGGCGTGGGGAGAGCGCGACGGCTGGGAGCGCGCCTCGGAACTCTACAAGGCCGAGATATCGGCGGCGCCGAGCCGTCTGCAGCCTCTGCTGCAGCAATGGCTCAACGAACTCGAGCGTCGCCGGGCCCTGGTCGCCGAGCTGGCCACGAGCGAATCGCACCGCCAGGCGTTGGAGCGAGAGCGCGACGAGCTTGCCGAGAAACTCGACGCCCTGACGGCCATCGAACAGAGCATCAACTCGCGTCATCAGCAATCGCCATGACGGCGCGAATGAGCCCAAGGAGAAAGACGTGAAGCACGCCGCCGCGCATATTCTGCTGGTCGATGACGACCCTAGCCTGCTCAAGTTGCTGGGCATGCGCCTGGAAAGCCGAGGCTACCGCGTGACCACCGCCGAGAGCGGACGCCAGGCACTGGACTGCCTGACCGAGGACCGTCCCGATCTGGTGCTCTCCGACCTGCGCATGGACGAAATGGACGGCATGGCGCTGTTTCACGAATTGCAGCGCCGTGCGCCGGGCATGCCGGTGATCATTCTCACCGCGCACGGCTCCATCCCGGATGCGGTGAGCGCCACGCGCCAGGGGGTGTTCAGCTTTCTCACCAAGCCGGTGGACCGCGACGAGCTGTTCGCCGCCATCGAGGAAGCCATGACACAGACGGCGAGCACCCACGGGGCCGGCGACGATGCCTGGCGTGCCGAGATCATCACCCGCAGCCCGCAGATGGAGCGCATCCTCGAGCAGGCGCGCATGGTGGCGGCCTCGGATGTCAGCGTGCTGATCACCGGGGCCTCCGGCTCGGGCAAGGAGCTGCTGGCCAACGCCATCCATCAGGCGAGCGGACGCGCCGACAAGCCCTTCGTGGCGATCAACTGCGGCGCGCTGCCCGAGCAGTTGCTGGAAAGCGAGCTGTTCGGGCACGCCAAGGGCGCCTTCACCGGCGCGGTGAGCCAGCACGAGGGGCTGTTCCTCGCCGCCAACGGCGGCAGCCTGTTCCTCGACGAGATCGGCGACATGCCGCTGTCCTTGCAGGTCAAGCTGCTGCGCGCGCTGCAGGAGCGCCAGATCCGCCCCCTGGGCTCGACCACCTCGGTGCCCATCGATGTGCGCATCATCTCCGCCACGCACCGCGACCTCGATCGCGCCATGCACGAGGGCGACTTCCGCGAGGACCTTTATTACCGCCTCAACGTCGTCAACCTCAAGCTGCCGGCCCTCAAGGAGCGTGCCGAGGACGTGCCGTTGCTGGCCAAGTATCTGGTGGGGCAGGCGGCCGAGCGCCACAAGCCCTTCGTCAAGGGCTTCTCGTCGGAGGCACTCAACCTGCTGGCCTCCAGCGCCTGGCCGGGCAACGTGCGCCAACTGGTCAACGTGGTCGAGCAGTGCGTGGCGCTGACCAGCTCGCCGATCATCCCCGAGGCCCTGGTGGCCCAGGCACTGGCGGCCGAGGAAAACGCACTGCCCTCGTTCAACGAGGCGCGTGCGGGCTTCGAACGCAGCTACCTCGTCAAGGTGCTGAAGATCACCGAGGGCAACGTCACCCAGGCCGCGCGCATCGCCGGGCGCAACCGCACCGACTTCTACAAGCTGCTGGCGCGCCACGACCTGGAGCCGAGCAGCTTCAAGCCCAGCACCCATCCGCAGTCGGCGCAGAACGACGACGCCGCGCCACGCCGCGCCCAGCGCTGAATTCGCGCAAAAACAGTTTTCAGACAGTGCCTAACGCTTGAAGCGCCGCTTCACCTCCACCTTCAACCGCCCCTCGCCGAGTCGTGCGGTGAGGGTCTGGCCGGGCTGGGTGTCATGGGCGTGACGCACGATATGGCGATCGTCGTCCTCGAGGATGGCATAACCGCGACCCAGCACCGCCAGCGGGCTGACCGCGTTGAGCTCGCGGGCCAGGGCTTCGAGGCGCTCCCGGGACTGATCGAGGCGGCGCGGCAGGGCGGCATGCAACTGACGTTCTAGCGTCGTCAGGCGTTGCCGATACGCCTCGATGGCAAGGCGCGGATCCTGGCGTTCCACGCGGCGAGTCAGCGTCTCGTGATGCTGACGCTCGCGGTCGAGACGTCGCTGCATGGCAAGCTTCAGACGCGTTTCCCAACTCTCCAGGCGCCGGCGCTGTTCGGCCAGACGCTCGCCGGGATGCCGCAATCGCGCCCGGGCATGATCGAGGCGCTGACCGTCGCGCTCCAGGCGTGCCTGCATGGCACGTGCCAGGCCGCGCTCCGCGGCCTGCAACTGCGCCCGCCACTCGCGCCAGTCGGGCACCAGCCGCTCGGCGGCGGCGGACGGCGTGGGGGCGCGCTCGTCGGCGGCGAAATCCGCCAGCGTGACATCCACTTCATGCCCCACCGCCGACATCACCGGCAGGCGGGAGTGATGGATCGCCCGCGCCAGGTGCTCGTCGTTGAACGCCCACAGATCCTCCAGGCTGCCGCCGCCGCGGGTGACGAGCAGGGCATCGACGGTGTCGTCCGGCGACTGGGCGCGCTGATTGGCCTGGGCGATGGCGCGGATGATCGCCGGCGGTGCCTCGCGCCCCTGCACCGGCACCGGCAGGATCGTCACCTCCAGCGACGGCCAGCGATGGCGCAACACCGCCAGCACGTCACGAATCGCCGCGCCGGTGGGCGAGGTGATGATGGCCAGGTGACGGGGCGGGCAGGGCAGCGGCCGCGCGTTGGCGAAGACGCCCTCGGCGGAAAGCTTCGCCTTGAGCCGCTCGAACGCCGCCAGCAGTTCGCCTTCCCCGGATGCCTGCACCGCCTCGACGATCAACTGATAGTCGCCACGCGGCTCGAACACCGACACGCGCCCGCGCACCCGCAGACGGTCGCCGTCCTTGAGCGGCGTTCGCATCAAGCGCGCCCGGTTACGGAAGAACGCGCAACGCAGCTGGGCGCGGTCGTCCTTGAGCGTGAAATAGATATGCCCCGACGCCGGCCGCGCCACCCCCGAGACTTCCCCCTCCACCCAGCAGTCACCGAAGCCGCGCTCCAGCATCAGGCGGGCCTGGCGGTTGAGTTCACTGACGGACAGGGCATTGGGGGCGCCAGTATCATCCATCGCAGGCCTCTCAAAGTTGGGTAGAGTCGGGAAAAGGGAGTCTAGCATTGTGACCACGCACCATCGCTAGCGAGAAATCCACGTCCACGTTTATGCGACCAGTGTGTGGTTAGACGTGTTTGAGAGCCATGCTCCCTAGAGGGTGAATTCCGGACTGGGAGATCCTGGGGGTGGACCCTCGAGTGCAAGGATTGCTTGATCCAGCATGGCTGTGACCTCGCGGGCGAGGAAGTCAGCAAAGCGGGGGTTTCTTATCGTTCTTTCGACTGTCTGTGTGGGCAGAAAGCGTGTCATTTCATTTCGAAAGGTGGTACCCGACACAATTTCAACCAGGCGGGATCGCATGTCTCTGGCTCGGTCAGCGTAATGCTCTACGGTATAGTCCTGAATCTTGCGCTTGATGAGCTCGAGGTTGGGAGATGCCCCCTGTTGTTTGAGCCAGGCCAGGTCCCAGATGTCACGATGCCGCACGTATTTCTGTGTGTTGACCAGTGAGATCAGCTTGTCTGCCATGATCTCCTCTAGGTTTTCCGTCACGATCAGCAAGTCATCGTAGCCATCGGGCAGAAACGGGTAGTGGACCTGGAGCGCATGCGCTTCCCGCGTGTACGCCGGAAGGCTGGCCACTTCCAGTTTGATGCGCTGCTTGGGGATGTCCTTTCGAGCTGGTGCCGTCAAGACGGAAACCTGCCATTTGTCGATACGAATGTCCCGGTAGCCAGGCTCTTCGCGCAGCTCTTTCGGTTCCTTGACACTAACCTCGAGCTGGTAACGATTGCTGACATAATCCTCGATGCACTCACGGATGCGGGACAGATGTTGGCTGCTGAACTCCCAACCGCCGGCAAAATCCAAGTCTTCACTGAAGCGCGGCGAGCCCTGACACAAGCGCAGCGACGTTCCTCCCTGAAAGGTAAGCCGATCCAGGAGCCGCTCCCGTTCGAGTGCGAACAGGATATCGAGATGCAGCAGCTCTTTCTCGATGACCGGGCGCATAGCGGTTCGGCCGGGTTGTGCCATCGCGCGAGCGACCAGTTCATCGAAGTTGGCGCGTTCAGTTTGCATGCGGCAGGCTCGCTTCATCGACAAGATGGGTATTGCGCCCGACACGCTTGAGGTCTGCCCAGGCGGCTTGGGGCGTTGCCAGCCGCAAGGGACGTCCGACGTCGCGCATCCGGTCAAGCAATTGAGGTACGGATCGCTTGGTATGGGTGAATTCAATGGTGCCATAGGGGGTTCGATATTCCCCCTTGCGGCCTGTGGTCATGACCGTCAGTCGGTCGACAGGAATCTGTGAGATGGCGCCGTATTCCGAGAGGGCGGATTCGAGGCTGACATAGCTGTACTCGCCACGGCGCATGGTCTTGGCGATTCGTTCGAGAAGATCGGGGTCATGGTGCCGTGACAGCTTGTAGACATACACGCCGCGACTGACTGCCTCGAGCATGCCATGTCGACGTAGTCGATTGATTCCCTCCTGAAGCGTCTTTGGGCTGTCTTCGGGAAAGATCTTGGCCAGGTCCGAGAGAGTAAATACAGACCGGTGTTGGCGGTCCCAGTAGTCGAGACGCTCACGGGCGGTGATCTGATTCATCAAGTCTACACAAATGCTATTTATAAATAGTTTATGTGTACACTTGATGTGTGGCAAGTCGCCGACGAATTCCCGGGAAGAGGTCTAAAAAAACAAGCCCACGCATCAGACATCGAGATGCGTGGGCTTGTTGCTTTGCCGTTTCAGGCCTTGCTGGTCTTGGCCTGCCACAGCTTGGGCAGCAGCCATGGCAGCACCAGCAGCGCCACGGCGGCGATCCAGAGGCCGAGCGAAATGCCGGATTGCCACAGGATGCCCAGGTCGCCGCCACTGATGGACAGCGCGCGCCGCAGGTTCTGCTCCATCAGCCCGCCGAGGACGTAGCCCAGGATGACGGGCGCCAGCGAGAAGCCCAGCTTGCGCAGCAGGTAGCCGAACACGCCGATGATGAGCATCAGGTAGATGGCCGCGAGGTTGGAGTGGAGCTGATACACCCCCACGAAGGCCAGAATCGCGATGCCCGGCACCAGCACCCAGCGCGGAATCGTCAGCACGCGAGCGAAGACGCCGGCCAGGGGCAGGTTGAGTGCCAGCAGCACGAGGTTGCCGATATACAGCGAGGCGATCAGGCCGCCGGCGACTTCCGGGCGTTCGCTGAACATCATGGGGCCGGGGGTGATGTTGTAGAGCATCAGCGCGCCGAGCAGCACGGCCGTGGTGCCGGAGCCGGGAATGCCCAGCGTCAGCATGGGCACGAACGAGCCCGCCGCCGAGGCGTTGTTGGCCGCTTCCGGCGCCGCCAGGCCGCGCATGTCGCCCGTGCCGAAGGTGTTGTTCTTGTCGCTCAGGCGCTTCTCCGTGGTGTAGGAGACCGCGCCGGCCACCGAGGCGCCGGTGCCGGGGAGAATGCCGATGATGAAGCCGATCAGGCCCGAGCGGCCCATCGTCCACTTGCAGGCCATCACTTCCTTGAGGCTGACGAAGACGCGTCCCAGCGGCGGAAGTCCTTCGTTGCCATCCTTGCGGTTGGCGTGCTCCAGCATCAAAAGAATCTCGCTGATCGCGAACAGGCCGATGATCATGACCACGAAGTCGATGCCGTCGTACAGCTCGGGCAGGCCGAAGGTGTAGCGCAGCACGCCGGTGCTCGAATCGACGCCCACGGTGCCGATCAAGACCCCCAGCACGGCGCCGATGGCGGTCTTGACGGGGTCCTTGCCCATCATCACGGACATGGAGGCGAAGGCGAACACCATCAGCGCGAAGAACTCGGCAGGCCCGAACATCACGGCCACTTCCGCCAGCAGCGGCGCGAACAGCGTCAGGCCGATGATGGCGATGGTCGCGCCGACGAACGAGCTGACCGCCGACAGGCCGAGCGCCGGTCCGGCCAGCCCCTTCTTGGCCAGCGGGTGGCCGTCGAGCGTGGTCATCACGGCCCCGGCATCGCCGGGCACGTTGAGCAGGATGCTCGACATGCGTCCGCCGTACTCGGCCCCCGTGTAGATGGCGGCGAGCAGGATCAACGCCGACTCGGCGGGCAGGCCGAGCGTATAGGCCAGCGGCATCAGAATCGCGATCCCGTTGATCGGACCGATGCCGGGCAGCGCCCCGAAGAGCGTGCCGAGAAGCGCGCCGAGAAAAGCCAGGCCGAGGTTCAGCGGGCTCAGCGCGACGTCGAAGCCATGAATCAGAAAATCGAACATGAGGGCGCTCCGTTATAGCAAGGGCTCGATCCAGTAACCGCTGGGCAGCGAGATCCCCAATGCATGCGCAAAAAGGTAATAGCTGACGACGGCCATGAGCCCGCCGGTCAGCAGTGCCTTGCCCCATGGCGCGCCGAACATGCGCGCCAGGCTGGTGACGGCCAGCAGCGAGGTGATGATGAAGCCGAGCTTGGTGAACAGCAGGGCATAGACCAGGAGCGTGGCCAGCACCAGCAGCAACTTCACGCCAAGCTGGCGGCCGGGCCATACCTCGTTGGTGCCGGGTTTCACGATCAACACGCTGGCCAGCGCCGCCAGCAGAATGGCAAGACCGAGCGGAAAGGCGCGGGGGCCCACGGGGTCGTAGCTGAAGGGCACTTCCAGTTGCATGGCCTGGACGGCGACGAACGCCGCCAGACCGATCAGGACGATGCCCAACAACCGGTCGGCGGCGAGTTTCATTGCTTCAGACCTACTTCTTTGGCCAGGGATTCGAACTGGTCGACCTGCTCCAGCACGTAGTCATTGAACTCATAGCCGAAGCGCGACATCGGGAAGAGACCGCGGGCTTCGCGCAGCTCGGCGAATTCCTTGGACCGGGCGAGCTGAGACATGCGCTCTACCCACTTCTGGTAGGCCTCGTCGCTGACGTTGGGCCCCATGTAATAGCCGCGCCAGATGGGCCATTGCACGTCATAGCCTTGCTCCGCCGCGGTGGGGATGTCGGCGTAAGGGCCGCCCATGCGCTCTTCGGACAGCGCGGCGAGAACGCGGATCTTGCCGCTTTCCAGCTGCGACTTGAGCTCGGAGAGATCGCCCGTGAAGACCTGGATGTGGTCGCCCAGCAGCGCCGCCAGGGCTTCGCCGCCGCCCTCGAAGGAGACGTACTTGAGCTTGCGCGGCGAGAGATCGGCGGCCTTGGCGGTGAGCGCGGCCTTCATCCAGTCCTGGCTGCCCACGGTGCCGCCCGCCCCGAAGGCGATATCGCCCGGGTTGGCCTTGAGGTCTTCCATCAGCTCGTCGAGCGACTGCCAGGGGGCGTCGGCGTTGACCACGATGGCGCCGTAGTCGACGCCCAGCGCGCCCAGCCAGCGTACGTCGTCGGCGTCGTACTGGCCGAACTTGCCCAGCGCCAGGTTCACGGCCGCGCCGGTGCTGGCGGCGACGATGAGGTTGGGGTCGCTGTCGCGCACGCCGTTGACGTGGTTGTAGGCCACGGCGCCGATGCCGCCCGGCATGTAGCTCACGGCCATGGGCTTGTCGATCATGCCGGTCTTTTCCAGGCCGTTGGCGGCCAGGCGGCAGGTGAGGTCGTAGCCGCCGCCCGGCTTGGCGGGGGCGATGCACTCGGTAGCCTCGGACTGTGCCTGGACGTTGCCGGCGGCCAACAGGCCACCCGCCAGCGCCAGCATGCCGGCGTACGTGGAAAGCCCTTTGTTGATCTTCATGGCGAACTCCTGTTCTCTTGTTTTGCGCTGCTTTGGAATAATGCCGATGGTGGCTGATGTCATCGCCATGGATGACGGGTATCGATGCTAGGGAGGTAACCTTTCATCAACCTGTCATCGTACGTTCGCCCACATGAGACATTGGTCGTATGCGCCTGCTCGTCATCGAAGATGATCCCCTGATTGCGCGCTCGCTGGAGCAAGCGCTCACCCCGCTGGGCAACACCGTCGACGTGTTCACGCACCACGCGCAGGCGCGCGAGGCCCTGCAGAGCGGGCAGTTCGATCTGGTGCTGCTCGACCTGGGGCTGCCCGACGGCAACGGCCTGACGCTGCTGGCGGAACTGCGCCAGCGCGGCGATACCACGCCGGTGCTGATCCTGACGGCCCGCGACGGCATCGACGCGCGCGTGGAAGGGCTGGATCTCGGTGCCGACGACTACCTGGCCAAGCCGTTCTCACTCGCCGAGCTGGAGGCCCGGGTGCGTGCCTTGCTGCGCCGCAGCCAGCAGCGCGCCGACAACCGCCTGACGTTCGGGCCGCTGGCCTTCGACGCCGCCTCGGGCGTCGCCACGCTGAACGAGACGGTGCTCGACCTGCCGCGCCGTGAACTGCGCCTGCTGGAGAGCCTGCTGCTGCATGCCGGCAGCATCACGCCGCGCGAGACCCTGGAGAATCGCCTCTTCGGGTTCGGTGATGTCGGCTCCAACGCGCTGGAGGTATACATCAGCCGCTTGCGCAAACGGCTCGACGGCAGCGGGCTGTGCATTCGCACCTTTCGCGGCATGGGGTATCGGCTCGAGGAAGCCGCTTCGTGATCCAGGTGGAAGGCTCGCTGAAGGCCCGCCTGGCCGTCTGGCTGGTCGTGACCGTCAGCGCGCTCGGCGTGCTGCTGCTGGTCGAGGCCTATTTCAGTTCGCAACGCGCGGCCGAGCGTGCCTATGACAGCCAGCTCGAAGCCGCCGCCCTGACCATCGCCGAGGCCGTGCAGTGGGAGGCGGGGCAGCCGGTGGTGGAGATTCCCTCGGCGGCGCTGCAGATCCTGGCGACGCGCCACCAGGAGCGGGTGTTCTACGCCGTGCTGGACGCCGACGGCCAGGCGATCTCGGGCAACCTGAACATGGCGATTCCCTCCGAGTGGCAACGCCAGGTGACCTTGCAGCCGACATGGTTCAGCGAGACGCATCGCGGCACGCCCTGGCGGCTCCACGGGCGGGAGCTCGACTCCGCCGGCTGGGAAACCCAGGACCCGGTGCAGATCTGGGTCGGCCACACGATGTCGGGGCGCGACGCCCTGACCGAGGCGCTCTTCGAACAGGCGGTCACGCGCTTCGTGATCATGGTGCTGGTGGCGGGCATCCTGATGCTGCTGGCGATGCGCGTGGCGCTCGCGCCGATGCGTCGCCTGCGCCACCAGTTGCGCCAGCGCGATGCCGACGACATGCGCCCGCTGGACACCCGGGTGCCCGAGGAAATGCGTGAAATGGCGGAAACCCTGGATTCGCTCTTCACCCGACAGCGCGAGAGCCGGGACGCCTTGCTGCGCTTTACCGCCGATGCCAGTCATCAGCTCAAGACGCCGCTCGCCGGCCTGCAGGCCACCAGTGAACTGGCCCTGCAAAGCGAGCACCCCGAGACCTGGCGGCAGGCCCTGGCCGACGTGCACGACAGTGCCGGACGTACCAGCCGCCTGGCCGGCCAGCTGTTGAGCCTGGCACGCCTGCGCCATGCCGAGGAGGAGGGCACGGCCACGCAGCTCGACGCGGTCTCGCTGCTGCGCGAGACCGCCTTCGACTGGGCGCAGCGCGATGCGGCGCAAGGGCATGACATCGGCCTGGCCGCCTTGCCCGAGTCGCCGCAGTACATCTGCGGCGAGGCCTGGGCCCTGCGCGAGCTGCTCGGCAACCTGATCGACAACGCCCTGCGTTATACACCGCCGGGCAGCGTGATTACCCTGGGCGCGGTGCGTCACGCGCAGACGCTGGAATGGTATATCGAAGACGACGGCCCCGGTGTCTCGGCGGAGGTGATGGCGCGCCTGCATCGCCCCTTCGAGCGTGGCGGTCGGCAGGACACCGAGGGCTCCGGCCTGGGGCTGGCCATCGTGGACTCGATCGTGCGTCGCCACGCGGCGCGGATGCAGGTCGAGTCGGCGGAGAAGGGCGGGCTGAGGGTCCGCCTGTTGTTTCCTTGTCTCACCCGACACGAGGAGGGGTGATGTCGATTCGTCGTGTGGCGCTCGCCTGGCTGCTGGGGGCCCTGGCGCCGAGCCTCGCCTGGGCCGACACCCCGCTCATCGTCGAGGCCGCGCTCGACAGGGAGGTCGCGGCGCCCCTGCTGGACGCCTTCGAGGCCGCCTATCCGCACATCCAGCTGACCTTCCGCGATCGCTCGACGCTCGAGGTCGACGCCCGAATCGCCGACACGAACGATCCGCCGGATGTCGTCATCAGCTCCGCCATGCCCTGGCAGATGGCGCGCGTCAACGAGGGCTACGCGCGGCGTCTCGACTCCCCGGCGGCGCGTGAGTGGCCGGCGTGGGCCAAGTGGCGCAACGAGGTCTTCGGCTTCACCTTCGAGCCCATCGTCATGGCCTATCGGCTGGATCTGGCGCGACACATGCTGCCGCCGACGACTCACGCCGACCTGCACACGCTGCTCACTCAGCAACGCGGAACGCTGCGCGACAAGGTGACGACCTATTCGCCCGTGCGCAGCGGCATCGGTTATACGCTGTTCCAGCAGGATGCCCGCTACACCACCCGGTTCTGGGACCTGGTGGCCGCGATGGGGGCGGCCGACGCCAACCCCGAGGCCAACACCCGCTCCATGCTCGAGGGGCTCAGCGAAGGGCGCTACTGGCTGGGCTACAACCTGCTCGGCTCCTACGCCATGCACTGGGCGCAATCGCATCCCGAGGTCTTCGTGCAGGTGCCGCAGGACTATTCGCTGGTGATGATGCGCATGGCGTTCATTCACCGCGACGCCCCGCACCCCGCGGCGGCCCGGGCGTTTCTCGACTTCCTGCTGGGCCGCGAAGGGCAACGTGTCATCGCCGGCGAGACGCCGCTGTTCAGCGTGCGCTCGGATGTGGTGGGCCCCTACACCGCCCAGCGGCTGCGCGACCAGGTCGGAGAGCGCCTGTACCCCATCCCGCTGAATGCCTCGCTGCTCGCCTTCGTCGATCCCTCGCGGCGCGCGGCGTTCATGGATCGCTGGCAGCGGGAGTTCCGTCGCCTGACGCACCCCGCACCGGCCCCGAGCGCGGCCGCCACCGAACCGCGCATTGACAAACGCGCGCAACGTTGAGAGGACGGGGATAGGGGGTTATAATGGCGGATTAATCTTCCCCGCACCCGCTTTCCCCACAGGTGTCGCAACATGCTACGTATAGCGCAAGAAGCTCTTACGTTCGATGATGTATTACTCGTCCCCGGCTATTCCGACGTCCTGCCCAAAGACGTCAGCCTGAAATCCCGCCTGACTCGCGACCTTCACCTCAACATCCCGCTGCTTTCCTCCGCGATGGATACCGTGACCGAAGCCCGCCTGGCGATTGCCATGGCCCAGGAAGGCGGCATCGGGATCATTCACAAGAGCATGACCATCGCCGCACAGGCGGCGGAAGTGCGCAAGGTGAAGAAGCACGAGAGCGTGATCGTCAAGGACCCGGTGACCGTCAGCCCCAAGGCGAAGCTGGCCGATCTGCTCGAGATGGCCGACGAGTACGGCTACTCCGGGTTCCCGGTGGTCGAGGGCGACACCCTGATGGGCATCGTCACCGGGCGCGACATGCGCTTCCGCCCCGACAAGGGCGACAGCGTCGCGGAGATCATGACGCCGCGCGAGAAGCTGGTCACCGTGCCCGAAGGCACCTCGCTGGACATCATCAAGTCCAAGCTGCAGGAACACCGCATCGAGAAGATCCTGGTGGTCGACGATCAGTTCCGCCTGCGTGGCCTGGTGACCGTGCGTGACATCGAGAAGGCGCGCACCTACCCGCACGCCGCCAAGGACGGCGACGGCCGCCTGCTGGCCGGCGCCGCCGTGGGCACCGGGCCGGAAACGCCGGATCGCATCGCCGCGCTGGCCGAGGCCGGGGTGGACGTGATCGTGGTCGACACCGCGCATGGCCATTCCCAGGGCGTCATCGAGCGCGTGCGCTGGGTCAAGGAGCATTATCCGCAGGTGCAGGTGATCGGCGGCAACATCGCCACCGCCGCCGCCGCCAAGGCGCTGGCCGAGGCTGGTGCGGACGGCGTCAAGGTCGGCATCGGTCCCGGCTCCATCTGCACCACGCGCATCGTCGCCGGGGTGGGTGTGCCGCAGATCTCCGCCGTCTCCGACGTGGCCGACGCGCTCAAGCCGTACGACATCCCGCTCGTTGCCGATGGCGGCATCCGCTTCTCCGGCGACCTGGCCAAGGCCATCGCCGCCGGCGCCAGCACGGTGATGATCGGCGGGCTGCTGGCCGGCACCGAGGAAGCGCCGGGCGAGATCGAGCTCTACCAGGGCCGGACCTACAAGGCCTATCGCGGCATGGGCTCCATGGGCGCCATGTCCCAGAGCCAGGGCTCCTCCGACCGCTACTTCCAGGACAAGAACGCCGGGGTCGAGAAGCTGGTGCCGGAAGGCATCGAAGGCCGCGTGCCCTACAAGGGCCAGATGAGCGCCATCGTCCATCAGCTGATGGGCGGCCTGCGTGCCTCCATGGGCTACACCGGCTGCCACGATATCGACGAGATGCGCACCAAGCCGGAGTTCGTGAAGATCACCGGCGCGGGCTTCGCCGAATCCCACGTGCATGACGTGCAGATCACGAAAGAGGCCCCCAACTACCGGGCGGGCTAACTCAAGCTTGATGCCGGAAGCTTGAAGCTGGAAGTGGCCATGCCGCTTCCAGCTTTCGCATTTTCGGCCCTTGTTGCTTCTCAAAGGAACGCCAGATGACCGACATTCACGCCCACAAGATCCTGATTCTCGACTTCGGCTCCCAGTACACCCAGCTCATCGCACGCCGCGTGCGCGAGATCGGCGTCTACTCCGAAGTGCGCGCCTTCGACATCAGCGAGGAAGAGATTCGCGAGTACCGGCCCAACGGCATCATCCTCGCCGGCGGGCCGGAATCCGTCACCGAGCTGGCCTCGCCGCGCGCTCCGCAGTGCGTGTTCGAGATGGGCCTGCCGGTGCTGGGGATCTGCTACGGCATGCAGACCATGGCCGAGCAGCTGGGCGGCAAGGTCGAGGGCTCGCAGAAACAGGAATTCGGCTATGCGCAGGTGCGCATCGACGCCGACAACGCCCTGCTCAAGGACATCAAGGACCATGTCGACCATGACACCGGGCGCGCGCTGCTCGACGTCTGGATGAGCCATGGCGACAAGGTCGCCCAGGTGCCGGAGACCTTCACCGTCACCGCCTCCACCCCGAGCTGCCCGATCGCCGCCATGGCGTGGGAAGACAAGCAGTTCTACGGCGTGCAGTTCCACCCCGAGGTGACCCACACCCAGCAGGGCCAGCGCATTCTCGAGCACTTCGTGCTGGGGATCTGCCAGGCTGAGCGCCTGTGGACCCCGGCCCAGATCATCGACGACCTCTGCGTGCGCGTGCGCGAGCAGGTCGGCGACCGCCACGTGCTGCTGGGCCTCTCCGGCGGGGTAGACTCCTCCGTGGTCGCAGCGCTGCTGCACAAGGCCATCGGCGATCAGCTCACCTGCGTGTTCGTCGACAACGGCCTGCTGCGCAAGAACGAAGGCGACCAGGTGATGGAAACCTTCGCCAGCCACATGGGCGTGCGGGTGCTGCGTGTCGACGCCGAGGACGAGTTCCTCACCAAGCTGGAAGGCGAAAACGACCCCGAAGCCAAGCGCAAGATCATCGGCAACACCTTCATCGACGTCTTCGACCGTGAAGCCGCCAAGATCGAGGGCGTGGACTTCCTCGCCCAGGGCACCATCTACCCGGACGTGATCGAATCCGCCGCCAGCAAGACCGGCAAGGCGCATGTCATCAAGTCGCACCACAACGTCGGCGGCCTGCCCGAGACCATGAAGCTCAAGCTGGTCGAGCCGCTGCGCGAGCTGTTCAAGGACGAAGTGCGCAAGCTCGGCCTCGAACTCGGCCTGCCGTACGACATGGTCTACCGTCATCCCTTCCCGGGACCGGGCCTCGGCGTGCGTATCCTCGGCGAAGTGAAGAAAGAATATGCCGATATCCTGCGTGAAGCCGACGCCATCTTCATCGAGGAACTGCACAATGCCGACTGGTACCACAAGACCAGCCAGGCCTTCGCCGTCTTCCTCCCGGTGAAATCCGTCGGCGTCGTCGGCGACGGGCGTCGCTACGAATGGGTCATCGCCCTGCGTGCCGTCGAAACCATCGACTTCATGACCGCAAGATGGGCCCACCTGCCGTACGAGCTGCTGGAGAAGGTCTCCAACCGCATCATCAACGAGATCAGTGGCGTCTCCCGCGTGACGTACGATGTCAGCAGCAAGCCGCCCGCGACCATTGAGTGGGAGTGATAATCCTACTATATGAACTTATACTCTTAATATAAAGCAGCGGGCTGGCCTCTAGGCGAGCCCGTTGTTTTGTAGTATTTTTATATAAAATATCAATTAAAAGTGGTTTTTATGACAGACGTAGGGCATATGAATTTTTTTAATATAGACCGCTGCGGTCTATATCGAAATGGTGATGAAAAGACATTTGGCTGTGAAGTCACTGAAACATTTGATTTAATTTCTTCATGGGTAAAGGGTAGGCCATTTTCCTCTACTATTCCTTGGGATCCTGATAACTCAAGATCTAATAAGCCAAAAGCCTATTGTAAAGATATTTTTAAGTGTGAAGAAACGGGCGATTTTTTTCTGGTTTTATGGAAGTCTGATCCAGGTGGCATGGAGGGGCTTTTAGGAGTTCCCGAAGATGATGCTGGTGGCGGTGGAGAGGTTGTTAAACATAGTGGCAAGCATCGTGGAAAAAGAATGATATGGGGGCGTCCTTGTTATTATTGGATCATCCCGGAATACAATGCAGTGGTTTCTATAAAGTTTGATCACTCTGTGTGTGACGCGCAGTTGTTTCAGGATTACGTATCTTCTTGCGTTAGTAATAGGGTGAAGCATCCTAATCGAGAAAGAGAATATACCGATTGCGGGTATGTGAGAATTTTTTACTCGGGAGATGGCGACGTTAGATACCGTTATTCTTTTTCTGTCTCCCTTAAGTTTATGGAAACCTCAAGCTTCGAGCTTCAAGAGCTTTCGAAGCAGGTTACACATATAGTGCGAAGAGAGACTGTTAGGGTCGATTCCCAAGACGCTCGTGCAGAATGGGTAAAGAAATTTTCTGGTTGGGTTCCTTATGTCACAGCAAAATCTAAGTCCAAATCAAGAAGAGTTGAAGTGAGAGCTGAAGCTAGTCCTTCAGTCGCTGAGATTAGAGATATTATAGAAACAAGTACTCATGAAACTCGCTCTAAAGATAAGTGGGATAATGTTGGGTTTGAAACGGATAAAGGCGTTGTCTGGGTTGATCGCTACAGACTGAAAGACACGGTTATTTTTAGTGACCGCGAAGGTGATATAATAACTGCTGAACAACTTTTCAATAAGTGTAGGGTCCCGGATGATAGGATCGCCTATAGAAGTTATCCTCTGCTAGCAGCGAGAGAGCTTCTTCAGCAATTCATCCGGGAGCAAGTTCATGGACATCAAGCTGCATAAACAAGCGACCACGAC